>NZ_JAAMNK010000025.1:0-76699 GCF_011066025.1 Bacillus sp. EKM202B
CCCCTCCAAGTAATAGTGTAACATCCATGTGTATACATGGTCTTTTTCACACTGTCTACCTAAAGGGGATAATATCATCCCCTCTCAAGGAATCGACTTTTTTATTTATTCTTAATGAACTAACGCATGCGTTAGTTCATTAAGAAAGATGTTTGAAAAAATAGCCTGTATATATTTGAACGATGAATAACTTACCTATTTCCTTTTGTTTACACCGAATACAAAACAATCAGACAAACAAAACATATTATTTATCTGTTTGTTTTTGCTTCTTTTTCAAATACTCCGCACGCAATTTTTCAAGTTGCTGCTTTTTATCAAATTTGGCAGGCGTCTGTTTTTCATGAAACTTTGCCACAGCTACCTGACTTTTGTAATCCAATTGATATTTGCCCACTTTGTTCACCTACTTTTCTTGTCTTTACAGAGAATCTATTCAACAAATATAATATACCTTATTTTACTGAAGCAAATCTTATTACTTTAGTAGTTTTTCTACTTACATCTATCTTAATCCAAATATCCCTTTATCTAACTAACCTGCCCCGTTAGTTTAAGTAGGAAACTTCACAATCTCAATAGAGTAAAACCTATCGGTACATAATCCAATCACCTTTCAATTAGACCTCATAATGTCTCATAAGACTTGTATCAAAATACTTATCGTTGTAAATGCGTATTTTCTTGACTCTACCCCAATTATAATAAAACAACTTTATTGTTTTTTAAAGAATTTTATTGTAAATAAAACTACTTTATTATCTCTGTACAAAAATTTAATCATTGGGGGTTTTGTTCATTCCCACTCATTATTAGCCTTCACCAATCGGGCGTTTACGGGCAGCCCGCCTCCCACAAATAGTGGGATAAAAGCACATCACTTATTTACAAATAATGGTTTTATCGATATATTAAGAAATAAAAGGGGGTAAAAATAATGGATACTTGTTCTGATATTTTAATCGTTATCGATTTACAAAATGGGGTATGTTATAGCGGAGAGCATTTATTTGATTTACAAAACTTGCTTACAAAAGTAAATAAAAGAATTTCTTCATACAGAAAATCAAATAAACCAATCATTTTTGTTCAACATTGTGATGATCATTTAGTACCCGAAAAAGAACTTTGGGCTATTCATACTGATCTAGATGTTCAAGACCATGATTTCTTTGTGAGAAAAACACATGCAAATTGATTTTATAAAACAAACTTAAAAGAAATTTTAGATCAATTATCTGTACATCGTATTGAATTTTGTGGCGCCCAGACAGAGTACTGTATGGATGCTACGATTAAATTTGCTCACGGACTAGGGTACGAAAACTTTATGGCACCTAAAATAACTTCTACATTAAACAATCCATTTATGTCCGCAAAAGAGACAATTGACTTTTATGAGAATATATGGAATCACAGATTTTTAAAGTTGCTAAAAGATGAGCTCTAGCATAAATGACGAATGACTTGATCATTCTAAGATTGATCAGCTACACTCAAGTGTCTCATTATCCTCATAAAAAAGCTGATTACATCGGGCTTCTTTTAACCTGTTTTATATTCTATATATAGCATTATAATTCCTTTGTCATATTATTTTAAAAATTTTGTATATTCATTTGAAAGAATAAGAAAATCATGATAAAATTGTGTTACAAATATATCTATATCTTTCAATTTTTAAAACGCATCAAAATTTTCGCCCAAAAGCGTCATTTTACAAAACTGTGCTAATTTATCCATTTTATTTACATCAGGGTCTCTTTTCTTACAATTTCTTTACTTTAGGAAATTTTTTCTGCAACAACTGTTTTCTTTTCTTTAATTTTTTGGTATGTATAGTATGGTATAACAGCTCACACGGAGGTGGAAAAGAACATGTTAGAAACCTTTCAAAAAGAAATAGAACTTTATGAAAGCAATGCAGAATTATTGAAAGTACTTGCTCACCCAGTTCGTTTATGTATCGTAAAAGGATTAATCGAGCGTGGTCCAAGCAACGTTTCTACAATGTACACTGGCTTAAACATGCCACAGTCTACAATTTCACAGCATTTAGCAAAATTAAAAAGTGCTAAAATCGTTTCTAGTGAAAGAAAAGGATTAGAAATTTACTACAAAGTAGAAAACGAAACAATTATTCAACTCGTTCGCGTATTATTAGGTTAGGGACTAATAAACAGAGAAAAAGAACGTATTCTATATTTTTCATCTCATATCTTTAATATAAATATATATCATGAGAGGAAATATATAATACTACATACGTCGTATTAAAAAACAAGACACAGAAATATGCTGTGTCTTGTTTTTTATATTGTTAAATACCGATTCAGATGTAAATTCTGTATGTCTTTCGTATGTATAACAACATCAAAGGCATTCCCTAATCCTCCGTTCAAAATCATAGAACGAATTGCTCGATTTTGTTTTTGAGTTTCAGAAAAAGGATTCGTATCTTGATGACTCGTAAGCTGTTCTAATATTCCTGCAGCTAACAAAAACTCAGATTGCTTCTTATGCCATACTGCACTCATTCCCTGAAGGTTAAAAATCTCCTTTAACTCATCCCAATGAATATGAGTAGTAAGATCCATTTCCCCTGGATACGCTAAAGGATTACGTATTAACTTATGCTTATAATACCCACGTAAACTTCCTTCTCGATGCGCAGGGTACGTCCATTCTGCTTTTGTGTATCCATAGTCAACTGTAATACATATACCTTTTTGAAACCATTTTGCAATTCCTTTTATATAATCTTCCATCGCAATTGGCACCTCAAAACGCTGCCCTTCTGCAATATGAATGTTATATTTCAGTAAGTAGCGACCGATTCTTTTATCTAACGGTCTACATACTTCAGCAAGGTTCCCTTCCTCTGTATACGTAATACGTACTTCATACAACATTCCATTTCTCTTCTCAATTACTTCAACAGGAAATGCATCAAATAACTCATTCGAAAAAAGAATTCCTTCGAATGACTCTCCCATTTTACTATAAGATGTATAATACGATATATTAGAAAATGAGCACAGATTCTCTTGTTGTAATTTTCTATGAAAAGGGCTCACTTCAATCATTGAATAGTTTAAATCAATAAAGGTTTCCGGAGATAATTGCTTCCATTCTTGTAAAACATCATAGGCAAACTTTCCTGTTCCCCCGCCAATCTCACAAATATTTGGAGCGACTTCATCATTCTCAACAAGACGAATAAAAAACTTAGCAAATGTTTTTGCAAAAGCAGAGGATACATTGCTACTTGTAAAAAAATCGCCTTGTCTTCCAATCTTTTCACGGTCCTTCATATAATAGCCATGCCCTTCTGCATACAATACGAGGTTCATATACGTACTATATGAAATCGAATAATCTTTCTCTTTCCCCATCCATTCTCTTAAAATGAGCTCCATCCCCATAATGACTCCTTATTGTAAAAATGGATTATTTTCTTTTTCAAAACCGATGCTTGTTTCTGGACCATGTCCACATAGCACCGCTGTTTCATCTGGCAATACGAATAATTTCTCTTCAATACTTCCAATTAATTCAGCAAAACTTCCACCAGGTAAATCAGTTCTTCCAATACTCATTTGGAATAATACATCTCCTGAGAACACTGCATTCGCCTCTTTACTATAATAAGAAATACTTCCTGGAGAGTGTCCTGGCGTCTCAAAAATTTCAAAATTAAATGAACCGACTGTTAATGTACCTTCTGCATCAATAATATGATCCGCTGGCTTAGCTGTAATACTACGGTTCATCATAAAAATTTGAGAGCCATTTACAGTTCCATCTCCTAACCAATCTGCTTCTTCTTTATGTACGTATACAGGAATATGGAAAGCGTCTCTTACCGCATCAACAGCACCAATATGATCAAAGTGGGCATGCGTTAATAAAACCGCCAGTGGTTTTAATTGTTCTTCTTGTAAATATGTAACGAGCTTCTCTCCTTCATGACCAGGATCAAAGATAATACACTCATTTTGATCATTCGTTAAAATATAAGCATTTGTTTGTAATGGTCCTAACGGCATTTGTGTCCATTTCATATGAAAATCTCCTCCAGTTATTAAACTTACTTTTAATGATACAACATTTCTTTCTCTTAGGAAAAGAAAGGATGCTATCTCGACAATCATTTTTAAAACATGTACAATATAAAAGAGTAAATATTCTAAAAACTCACATTTAAGAATAGGTAGACAGAGGAGGATATTGTATGGGCCTTGTTATTATTTTTACGCTTGTCACTCTGTTAGCTGTTTTTGCTACGCTTAGAACACTTCGCGAAAAGAACTTTTTCGCAGGCGGCTTTGCAATTGCGACTGTACTCGTTTTCGGATGGTTTACGATCATGACTGTTCTATATAACGGGTATCCACCAGCAGCTTAATTCACTTACATGTTATTCTTCATCAAGATTATGCACAAAAAGAGGAAGGGTTTCCCCCTTCCTCTTTTCACATTTCACAACTTATATCATCTTCGCTTCGTATTTGTGCTTTTTTACAAGCCAAGCTCCTCCAATAACACCTGCATCATTACCAAGTGTTGCAATGGCTAACTTCGTACTCTTTACAGCACGTGAGAAAGCATATTGCTCGAAATAACTTTGAATTGGTTCTAATAGTGCATCTCCAGCTCTAGAAACGCCTCCACCAATAACAATTTTCTCTGGGTTCAACGTACTAGAAAGATTCGCTACAGCTAATCCTAAATAAGAAGCTACTTTTTCTACTACTTCATTTGCTAGTTCATCACCTTGTCCGTGCGCTTCAAAAACATCTTTTGATGTAATACGTCCTTCTTCTGCTAACATAGAACGTAACATGCTTTCTTTATCAGTCTCTTGTATTTTCTGCATAGCAACACGCACAATACCCGTTGCAGAAGCTACTGTTTCTAAACAACCAGATTTTCCGCAATTACATGGGAAAGCATTTTCTGTAACGACTGTAATATGTCCAATCTCACCAGCAGCACCACTTACACCGTGTACAATCTCACCATTGGCGATTACACCACCACCGACACCAGTGCCAAGCGTCATACAAATTAAATCTTTTGCTCCTTCGCCAGCACCTTTCCACATTTCGCCAAGCGCTGCTAAGTTTGCATCGTTATCAATTACAACAGGTAACCCTGTTTCTACTTCTAGTAAATCTTTTAATGGATAGTTTTTCCACCCTAAATTAACCGCTTCATAAATCATTCCAGATGCCACATGCACAGGACCAGGAGCTCCCATACCAATACCAATTAACTTGCTTTTTAATTCGCCTAACTCTTCTAATTTTTTATCAATTGCCTTCGCTACGTCAAGTGTAATATGTTTTCCTTGCTCATTTGTATTCGTAGGGATTTCCCACTTATGTAAAATTTCACCGTATACATTAATAAATGCTAATTTAATCGTTGTACCTCCAAGGTCAACACCAACTAACCATTTCTCTTCCATGTTGCTTACCTACCTTTATCTAATTCTTATTTAGCTCTTTTTGAATTTCTTGCTTCAATAAAAATAAAGCTGTTTGATAGTCTTGTGGATCGATTAGCTGTGACTGATTTAATTCACGTAGCTCATCTTGCATTAATTGCAAATCTGCAATTCGATCACCCGTATAAATAATCGTACCAAATTTCTTTAGCAATTGCTGAATATCATAAATAGATACCATTTCATCACCCTCTATGCTCACTTACTATAAAAAATTATAATAAGAAAACGTTCACATATTTTATTATAATCAAGAAGAAAAAGTCTCGTCAATTTTTATTTGTCTATACAAGCCCATTTATAACCATTGTTCCTTTTTCTGTAATAATTTTTTCTACATTTTTATCAAATGGTTCCACTGGAATTTGTTTTACCATTTGAAAATCATAAGCTAATGATAGCGTTTTCCCTTTATAATGCACGAGATAACGATCATAATAGCCCCCGCCGTATCCAATCCGTTCTCCTCGCTCTGTATAGGCTACACCTGGTACGATTTGAAGGTTAATTTCATCCGCATTCACTTCTTCAGTAAGCGATGGAATCGGTTCACGCAAATGCATATACACTGTTTCTAATTGATCAAAATTACTAATTTGCCGGAAGGACATTGTTCTTGTTCCTTTATTACACTTCGGAACTACAACTTTCTTTCCTTCTTCCCAAGCTTTTTCGATAATAGGATATGTATTCACTTCATTTTCCATTGAAAGAGTGATTCCAATTGTTTCAGCTTCAACCCACTCTTTTTGCGCATACAACGAAACTGCGATTTGCTCTGATAAAGTTGCATACTGTTCTTCCGATAAAGAATTCATGTGTTCTATTATTTGTTTACGTAAACGTATTTTCTCTTCTTTCACACATCTTCCCCCCTACAGTGACACTTTACTCTATGATGATAGTGTATCACTTTTAATATAGGAATCGAATAAAAAAAGAAACAGTAGGAAAATATTCCTACTGCTTACTTTGTTTCACGGTGTAACGTAGACTTCTTGTCACGCTTGCAATACTTTTTAAGCTCGATACGCTCAGCGTTGTTACGTTTATTTTTCTTTGAGATATAGTTACGATCTCCGCATTCTGTACATGCTAGAGTAATATTCACACGCATTCTTATTTCCCTCCAGTACTAATAACTTAAATCAGACTATACCATAATACCACTTTTAAAATAAAAATTCTACACCTTTTGATATTGTCTAATTTTTTCTATAAGATTTTTCATGTTTTCCCTTGCTATCACTGGATTTCTAGCATGTGAATACACCAAAAATTTTGGTTGTTTTGTATCAGAAACGATATAAGACCACTCTTTTTCGGTATACTTGAACTGCACTCCTTCAAATATACCTTCTTCCTTTCTTTCCATATCGGCCAATAATTTCCTCATCACTTTCCCTTTTTCGTTCCATGAACACACAACTTCATCATAAAGTAAATAAAGCGGCGGTGATTGCTCTACTATGCTAAGAAACGCCTTTTCTTGCAGTGCTATTAACTCGAATAACTTTCCAATTCGATATAAAATATCTCGTTTCCACTTTACTTGAAACGCCTTTTTTTCATCATGTATATAAAATAGAAGGTAACATTCTCCTAATTTCAAAGACATTGGGTAAATATTCCCTTTTGATTCCAGTAATAAGTCAGGAAGATCTATTTCTTCAAAATCTGTACCTTGGTAAATATTACTATGATTATCATATAACTCGAAATAATTTCCTTGCTCAGAAAACATAAGCGCCATATTCGCTTTACTTGATTTCATCAAAGCTTTCACATGATCTTTTTGTTCGCCCGCATAAATCCATGTAACTGTGCACCCAAGCCTTTGAAGAAAGAGCATAAGTAAATGTTGTAACATATCATTTCTCTTATTAATAAGAAGATGAAACTTTTGTTTTTGTATTTGTTCAATATCAATGCATTCTAATACAGCTTCTATATAGTCATTTAAAGAAACGTGGACTGGCGTATTTTGTCCCATTTCTTTCTCACATACGTAATAAAACGACTCGGACATATATACTTGTTCTATTGCTTTTTGCTGCTTATACGTTAACAGCATCCCATCCTTACCATACAGCTTTATAACAACTTCTTTTTCATTTTCCACTTGAACGAAAACCCCACCTGCACATTGCAAATTATGAATGCTATACTGAAAAAGTGACTCGTTCATCTCTTTACATTCCATCGTATGAATCCCGATACCATGAATAGCATGTAAAAATAAATTTTTATAAGAAGTTGTTTCTATATGTTCTTGACTCCCAATTAGTATGCTTTCCCCTTTTCCGAAAAGAGATCCATACGCCATCGCCACTTTTACAATAAATTGCGGAGTAATCTCAACATTCCCTCTCCCTACAATACGGCTTTTTTGTAACCAGCCAGCGCTTTTTTCACTTTCTTGAACACCAGCCGATCCTACTATCGAATGACTATCAATGGCCTTATAAGGCCATAATTTTCCTTTTTGCTTAATGACCGTACTCTTCCCTATATGACAATGATCCGCTACAATACTTTTTTGAAACAACGTAACGTCATCTTCAACCATTGTATGCTCTCCTATTGTCGTTTCTAATAGCTCACAATACTCCCCAATGTGAGCATTTGCAAAAACAATACTTTTTTGAAGATGAGAGTAACTTGAAACAATACTATTTTTCCCGATAATAGAGTACGGCTCAATTACAGCCCCCGCACCAATCTTTGCTCCTTCTCCAATAAAAGATGGGCCATGAATTTTCGTCCCTTTTCCAATCGTCACACCTTCTCCCATCCATACCATCGGTAACACTTCCGTATAAGGAATAGGTACTTGCAATTTTTTCGTTAACAAATCAAATTGTGCTTGTCGATATTGATCAAATGTACCAATATCTAACCAATAACCTTCTGACAAATATGCAAATAACGCGTTCTTATTTGCTAATAATAATGGAAACACATCTTGACTGAAATCAAAAAACTCTCGGGGTGGTATGTAAGAAAAGATTTCTGGCTCCATAATATAAATCCCTGTATTCACAATATTGGAGATTACCTCATTCCAGCTCGGTTTTTCTATATATCGTGTAACCTCTTGTTCTTTGTTCATTACAACCAAACCGAATGAGAGTGGGTTTTCTACTTCCTTTACAAACATAGTTACCATTCTTTTCTTTTGTTCATGAAACGCAATTCCTTCTGATAATCGAAAATCAGTTAATGCATCTCCACTTATAACAACAAATGTTTCATCTAAAAAGTTTTCCGCTTGTTTAATACTTCCTGCCGTTCCAAGTGGAGGGGAGTCTTCAAAATAGTACAAGTTAACTCCCCATTTACTACCATCGCCAAAATATTGCTTAATGGCCGCACTCATATATTGAACTGTAATTGCAATTTCACGAATACCATGCTGACGTAACAATTCAATATTGTATTCCAAAACTGGTTTTTCTAATAATGGCAACATCGGCTTTGGAGTATTACATGTTAATGGTCTAAGGCGTCTTCCTTTTCCTCCAGCTAAAATAACCCCCTTCATATACTTCAGCCTCCACTTATATAATGTTCAATAAATCCATACACCATATGTATATTCTCTATCCCACATGAACTAGCAATATAAGCTTGATTGTTTCAACAAATCAATGTGCTATGGAAAATCTCTGCTTATAATCTTCTTCCATATAAAATGAAACTTTAATAAGAAGGGCTATTTTTATCACCCTCAAACAACAAAGAAAGCGCTTACTATTAACTTAGTAAAAAAGCACTGAATAAAAACCAATAATACTAATTTTCCCATTATATTATGATACATCTTATCATCATAAACTAAAGGAAACAACGAGCTTTTTTTGTCATGTTTTGACTAAAAAAAGCAGGTGATTTCTCATCACCTACTTTCCTTCCTATTCATTCAATAAATAATGCTTTCCTTTTACTAAATAAAATACATTCTCAGCAATATTTGTAACATGATCTGCTACACGCTCAATATATCTTGCAACAAAGGATAATTGTGTAATTTGTGTAATAGCCTCTGGTTGTTCAGGGATCGAGGATATAAATTCACGAATTGCCTTCCCATATATTTCATCAACTGAATCATCCATCTCAGCAATTTGTTTAGCAAAAGTTAAATTTTCTTGTTCGTATGCTTCCAATGCTAAATTTAGCATCTTATGAGCAATCGCAAACATTTCATCAAGATTTTGCAAACTAACTGTTACTTCTTTTTCCCCAAGACGAATTGTGGATTTCGCAATATTAACAGCATGGTCTGCAATACGCTCTAAATCTGTCGCTGTTTTAATTGAAATAAAAATTCTTCTTAGATCACTTGCTACAGGCTGTTGCTTCGTAATAAGCATAAGAGCAAGATCGTTTATTTCCTCTTCTAAATTATCCATGCGGTAATCACCATCAATGACCTCTAACGCTTTCTCTACATCTCTTGTATGCAGACCTTCCATAGCAATTAATAAAGCTTCCTTTGCTAATTCACCAAGCTCAATTACCTTTTGCTGTAACGTTTTTAAATCACACTGAAACTGTTCTCTTACCATCGTTTCTTCCCCCTCAATATTATGTGCCATTTTATATAAATCTCCTATCTAACCTCTTATACTTGCCATAAGCAGTAAGATAGGAGAAGTTTTAATTCTCTATTAAAATGAGGTAAAAATAAGAAATGCCCTCTGTTAAGAGGGCATTTTCTCTTAGCCTTGCTAGCGATATCAACCGAATCGTCCTGTGATATAGTCTTCTGTACGCTTATCTGAAGGGGTTGTGAATAATTTATTTGTATCTGTATACTCCACAACTTCCCCACTTAAGAAGAAAGCTGTTTTATCTGAAATACGCGCTGCTTGTTGCATGTTATGCGTTACAATTACAATACTAAAGTCTTTCTTTAACTCTTGAATTAATTCTTCTACTTTTAACGTCGAAATTGGATCTAACGCCGATGTTGGTTCATCCATTAAAATAACGTCTGGTTCAATCGCTAAGCAACGTGCAATACATAAGCGTTGTTGCTGTCCACCAGATAAACCGTATGCGTTATCATGCAAACGATCTTTTAATTCATCCCAAATTGCTGCCCCGCGTAAACTTTTTTCAACAATTTCGTCCAACGTTTTTTTATCACGAACACCGTGGATTTTCGGTCCATATGCTACATTTTCATAAATAGATTTTGGAAATGGATTTGGCTTTTGGAACACCATTCCTACATGTGTGCGTAATTCTTCAACTGGATACGATTTATCAAATATATTACGTTCTCTATATTCAATCACGCCTGTAGTTCGAACGATCGGTACTAACTCTACCATACGATTTAATGTTTTTAAGTACGTTGATTTACCGCAACCACTTGGTCCAATAATTGCTGTAACTTCATTCTCATGAATACTTAAGTTAATATCCTTTAAAGCATGGTCTTCTCCATACCATAAATTTAGGTTTTTCGTATCAAATACTACTTTTTTTGGAGCAGTCTGGATTTTCTCTTCGTTTTTCACCTGTACATTTACTACTGTTGCTACCATTTGAATTCCCCTTTCATCCACTTCCAACTTATTTTCGATTTCGTAACCATAAGACAAATATATTGATAAAGAGTAACAGACCTAGCAAAACAATCATCCCAGCTGCTGCTACATACTGAAATTCTTCTTGTGGTCTACTCATCCAATTAAAAATTTGAATTGGTAAAACTGTAAATCTATCAAACATACTAAATGGAACATAATTTGCAAACGCTAATGCTCCGATTACTAACAACGGTGCCGCTTCTCCAATTGCTCTTGATACCGCTAACGTACAACCCGTTATAATTCCTGGGAAAGCTACCGGCAATACAATTTGATACATCGTTTGCCACTTCGTAGCACCTAATCCGTAAGAAGCCTCTAATAATGAACTTGGTACAGATCGTATCGCTTCTTGACTCGCTACAACAACTGTCGGTAAGACGAGCAAACTCATCGTCAGCGCCGCTGCAACAATACTCTCGCCTAAATGAAGAGCATATACAAAAATAGTTAAGCCAAGTAATCCAAATACAATGGAAGGTACTCCTGCTAACGTTTGATTATTGATTTCTATTACCTTTTTAAATATAGATTCCTTCGCATATTGCTCTAAATAAAGGGCAGTCCCGACTCCAAATATAAACGTGACCGGTATAACAATACTCATAAATAATATTGTCCCTGACAAAGCTGCAGCAATCCCGGCTTCTTTCGGATTACGTGAAGCGAAGTTTGTAAAGAAATCTATTGAAAGATAGCTTAACCCTTTTTCAAAAATTTGAAAAAGCAAAATAAGCAAAATTACGATTGAAAACAAAATTGCTATATAAAATAACAATTTGTAAATTCGATCTTTAAAAAAACGTGATGCCATATTTTCTTGTATTTTTTTATGATTCAACATTCGCATATTATGTCATCCTCCTAAAACGGCGCACAATATACTGCGAAATGATGTTCATTATAAAAGTAAACAAGAATAACGTTGCGCCTACGGCATACATACTGTAATAAGCAATCGTTCCATGCGGAGCATCACCTAAACTCACTTGCACAATATAGGCTGTTAACGTTTGAATAGAGTGCGTCGGATCCAGCGATACATTCGGTGTGGATCCCGCTGCAATTACAACTATCATTGTTTCACCGATTGCCCTGGAAGCCGCTAATATAATCGCTGCCATAATCCCTGTAAAAGCTGCGGGAAACACTACTTGTTTTACCATCTCAAACCGAGTCGCTCCGAGCGCTAACGAGGCTTCTTTCGTTCCTTTCGCCACAGCTCTCATCGAGTCTTCAGATAAAGATGCAACTGTAGGTATCATCATAAATCCAATAACGATTCCTGGACTAATTGCATTAAAAAACTGTAAATCCGGTATCATTCGTTGTAAAAGTGGCGTGACAACTGTTAATGCAAAAAAACCATATACAATTGTCGGGATACCTGCTAATAGTTCTAACATCGGCTTTAATATTTTTCGCGCACCGTTTGAAGCGTATTCGCTCAAAAATACAGCACACGCTAAACCGATAGGAATTGCTACAAACATGGCGATTGCTGTTACAAGGACTGTTCCACATATAAGTGGTAATATACCGAATTTAGGATTTTCAAAAAACGGTAACCATTCTTTCTCCGTCAAAAAGGAGTATAATGATATTTTTTGAAAAAACATCATTGTTTCATTTGCCAACGTACAAATAATTCCCATTGTCGTCACAATAGACACACTAGCAATTATTTTTAATAATAATGGAACTATTTGATTGATTCGCTGCGTTTTTTTTCTTTGTTTTGTATTTCTTTCAATCAAATGTTGTACAGAAAATGTAATTTGACTTTTGTCGTTATGAGCCAAAGATGAAAACCCCTTTCCACCCTGACATTACCTTTTGATTTCTGTTAACATTCGCAGCTGTTCATTATATTTTTCTTTTCGTAATTTTACATATCCAACCTCTTCAGCGAGGTTACCAACATGTTTGATCATAAACTCAACATAATTTGCTACATTTATTTTTTGTCGGATAGATGCATCATTCACATAAGTAAATAACGATCTAGATAACGGCTTATAATCACCTGATTGAATAGTCTCTTTCGTCGGAAATACACCGTTCACTTTTATCGCTTTCACCCTATCTCGATTGGCCATATAATAAGCATATCCTACAAAAGCAATGGCATTTTTATCATGCATTACTCCTTGCATAATAACTTGATCATCTTCAGACAAAGAGACTTTTTTTACAATGCGACGATTTTGTAAGATGACATTTTGAAAATAATCATAAGTACCAGAGTCTACACCTGGTGCATAAAACTTCACTTGTGCACGTGGCCATGTTGAATGAACTTGCGACCATCGCTTCTCTCTTCCATCTTCACTCCATAAGAGACGTAACTCGTCTACTGTCATATTGTCTACCCAAGTATTGTGACGATTTACAACAATCGTAAGACCATCATAAGCAACCTCAAAGGGTGTAAACTGAATGGAGTTATTCTTCATTTCATTTTCTTCCACTTGTTTCATTACTCTCGAAGCATTATTTATATCCACTTCTCCTTTACTGAAACGATTAAATCCTCCTCCAGTTCCAGAAACACTAATAGAAATTTTCACGTTTGGATGCTCCTTTGTATATTCCTCCGCTACTGCTTCTATAATAGGAAAAACCGTTGAGGATCCATCAACTCTCACTTCTCCCCTTTCGTTCACAGCAAATGCAGTAGACATGCCAAAACAAAGGAACCATGTCGATAATATAAAAACTTTAATCGATGCACTCATCCATTTCACGTGTTCTTCCTCCTAGAAGTAACCGGAAATAACAGGATTACAGATATAAGAATACTGCTAAACTATTAATTCGGTTTTAATTGTTTGTAAAAGTTTTGTAAAGTTCCACAGGAATCAACATAAGATAAAACTTTAATCAGTAGCCGCTATTCATTTCCACTGATAATTAATTAGTCCATAAGACAGTTATCCCCCTATACACAATATAAAATTATCATTTGTGAGACCGCGTGCTTTTTCCAATATTTTATACTTGTCCACATTTATTACACGATATGCATAAACCATAAAAAAAAGCACACTATCTTTTCAGATAGTGTGCTTTTTTTACAACTTTTTTATTCCTCATCTTGATCTTCTTTTTCATTTTTATTATCTTTTGCATCTTTTGGAGCTTCACCATTTATTTCTTGGTTTTTCAAATCATAGTAAGCATCCATAATTTCACGACTAATATATCCATTAATACCAGTCTTATCATCATGTACCCACGGAACAACAACAGAGAATGCCACTTCTGGATCTTCAAGTGGCGCATAACCTACTAATGTTAAGTTATAAGTCTCCACACGCTGACCATCTGCTTTTTTACCAATCGCTTTATCCCCACCATACACAGTTTGCGCTGTACCAGTTTTCCCTGCAGCTTTATATTTTGCACCAGTAAAGTATTTTGTAGCTGTACCGCCGGAATCGTTAAATACTTGTCTAAATCCTTCTTGAACACGTTTAATTTGTGATTCAGGCATATCAATACGATTTAGCACTTTCGGCTCCATCGAGTGAATAACTTTTCCAACTTCATCTGGTTTCGCTTCCGGTTGACGAATTTCTTTAACAACTTGCGGTTGCATACGATATCCACCATTGGCAATTGTCGAAATATATTGCGCTAATTGAAGTGGTGTATACGTATCATACTGTCCAATTGATAAATCTAATAAGAAACCTGGGATATTGTCTGTAGTACCTCTTTGTCCAGCAGATTCATTCGGTAAATCAATGCCTGTTTTTACACCAAGTCCAAACTGACCATAATAGTATCGCATCGTATCATATGCTTTTTGCGGTATATTTAACGTACCACCTCTAACATATGGAGCATTAGCGATATTCATCGCTGTTTTAAACATATATACGTTAGAAGACATTTTTAATGCTGTTAAATCATTAATATATCCCATCGTCTTCCAAGAAGATTTGCTCTTCGTCCCTTTTAATACGATTGGTTCATCCAGTTGAACTGAACCCGGTTGAATTGCACCTGTTTGATATCCTGTAAGTACTGTCGCACCTTTTACAGTCGATCCCATCGGATAAGAACTTGTCATCGTTCCTAATGCGAAATCTTGTACTTTCGTTTCGCCATTTTCATCCACTAATTGTTTCCCAGCCATAGATAACACTTCACCATTTTTCGGATTCATCATTACAACAAATGCTCGATCTAAAAGAGGTTCTGACCCTTTAAATTTCGTTAAATTTTTGGTAATAATATCTTCCACACGCTTTTGTAATTCCATATCAATTGTTAAGTTCAGATTATTACCACTTTGTCCTTGTGATACATTAATTGTTTCCAAAATATTACCGTTTTTATCTGTAATATTTTTCACTTCTGCTTTCGTACCGTGCAGGCTATCTTCATATTGCTGTTCAAGATAACTTTTCCCTACTCGGTCATTTCGATTATAATCACGAACAAGATAGTAATCTAGTCTTTCTCTCGGTAAACCTTCATCCGCCGTCGACACCCCACCAAGAACACTTCGGAATAAATCATCATACGTATATTTTCGATCCCAATCAACATTCGTATCTACACCTGGTAATGTTGCTAGGCTCTCACTAATAATCGCATATTCTCTTTCTGTAGCATCTTTTTTAATAACTTGAGGTGTCATTGCATATCCGCCGTCCATCTTACTTTTAATCGCTAGTATTTCTAAATCTTTTGCGGATAATTGATTAATCTCTTCTTCTGTTACACGACTTCGTTGACGCTCGTCTAATTCTTTATCGTCAATTTTGTTATCTTTCAATTCTTGACGATCTTTACTCGTAATTTTTGTTTTCGCTTCCTCTTTATGCATCGCAATCCAATAATCTTTTTTATCTCGCTCTGTTAATTTATCTGTCGGTACTTCAATCAACTCTGCTAATTTTTTCGCTGTTTCTAAGCGATCTTCTGCAGTTGATCCTTTCATTTTTGTAAATGTAATAGTACGAACAGCTGTATTATCTACTACAGGTCGCCCATAGCGGTCAAAGATTTTCCCGCGCGGTACAGGATTACTTATCGTTGAATTCTCTTTCTTCTCTACTTCATTCTTATATTCCTCACCACGAACAATTTGTACATATCCGAGCCTTACAATAACCGCGGAGAACATTAAAAATACGCAAAAAAACAGCACGTTTAATCGAAAAGGAACGTGAGTTTTTTTCTTTTGTTGTTTCTGCTTCTTGCTCATACAAACCCCCTCTACCAACAGCTATGTAATGTGAAAGGGACACCTTCATACAGGTGTCCTCACTGCTGTCTTACATCTTTTTCTATTTTAGCATAAAACAAACGATAAGTTAACCTTCTGGTTCAGTTTGATTCTGGGTAGTTTCTTGCGCTACAACGCTGGTTTTCCCCACATTTCCCTCATCATATTTGACATTTTTAACTGCAAAATAAATAAGAAAATGTCCAGCACCTAAAATACATAGTAAGAAAGGTAAACTTTTTTCAGGCGGAAAGAATAACACAGCATATAAAAAACTTAAAACCGAACAAATCCTTCCAGCATTTAACCATAATTCCCGGACAACTACATACTCTACACGCCACTCTCTCGCATTTTTCGCTCTACCAATTACGTCATATGTCATTGACCCGTACGGAACGAGTAAAATAGGATATGCGATCGCGATACATGCTGCATAAATAAGTAATTTTGTGTATGTAACATTGAATATAACTAAAAATACGACCGCATATAAAATAATGCCTCCAAGCAAAATCGCTTTTTTTCGCCACTCTTTCTTTAACATACGAGCAACTAAGTAGTAACATACAAATGATACAGCGGAGTTGACTAAGCTATATTTCCCTAATGCGAGCTCACTATCGGTTGCTAAGTACACATATACTGAAATAACAAAAATAAATGTTCCCTCTCTCAACCCTTGGAAAAAATGAGCACGTGTAATTCTCCCCCAATTTTTATCAATCCGTCGCTCCTTCAATACTTTTGTAATTTCATAACGCCCTTCACATTCTCTCTTAGATAAAAAAAAGCTTAAAACGACAGCAATTGCAAATAGCACTAATGAAAGAAAGAATATGACAGTATAACCACTCCATTTTGCCATACGTGAAATTGTGTATCCTGCCGCTATCGGTCCAATCATTCCAGAGAAGGATGTAAGAAGTCCAAGAAACCCATTAAAGAAATCTCTTGTTTCTGGTTCTGTAATCTCAAATGTCAATAAGTTAAACGCGAGCCAATAAAAACCATATCCGACTCCTAAAAGAGCCCCCATTAATAAAATATAGTGAGAAGCGCTTTTTCCCGCTACTAAAACAACGATAAAAAAAATTGCTAACGTGCCTACGCCTATTCGTAACAAGATTGAGCGGTCAATACGTTTCGCTAATTTCCCACCTATAAGAAATGTGAGAGGCTGCAATACAACGCTGGCCAAATTATACAAGCCAAGATTCACATAATTTTGTGTTTGTTTCCATAAATAAATATTAACAAACGTATTCGATAAAGAAATTGCGAGCGTGTATAAACCTCCAATAAGGAGCAATAACACTAAATCCCGATTCACTTCAACGTCACCAATTATATGTTTCCACTTCATACACAACTCTCCTTTACTTCATGTTCTAGTCTTCCAAAGACAAGCCCAATTATGTAAAAGGAAAGCATAGAAAAAAGCTAGGAGCATTCTCCTAGCTTTTTTCTATAATTATTATAATTATTTTGCTTCTTGGTAACGTTTTTCAGCAGCGTTCCAATCTACAACGTTCCAGAATGCACCGATGTAGTCTGGACGACGGTTTTGGTAATTTAAGTAGTAAGCATGCTCCCAAACATCTAAACCGATAACTGGAGTTTTACCTTCAGTTAGAGGAGAATCTTGGTTTGGCGTGCTTGTTACTTCTAACTCACCATTGTTTACTACTAACCAAGCCCAACCAGAACCGAAGCGAGTTGCGCCAGCTTTTGCGAATTCTTCTTTGAATGCATCGAAGCTACCGAATTTCGCTTCAATCGCAGTTGCAAGTTCGCCTACTGGTTGTCCCCCGCCGTTTGGAGAAAGAATTGTCCAGAAGAATGTATGGTTAGCATGTCCACCACCATTGTTACGTACTGCTGTACGGATTGCTTCTGGTACTTCGTTTAAGTTTGCAACTAATTCTTCAACGCTTTTGTCAGCTAGTTCTGCATGACCTTCTAAAGCAGCGTTTAAGTTTGTAATGTACGTGTTGTGATGTTTTGTATGATGGATGTTCATTGTTTCTTTGTCAAAGTGAGGCTCTAAAGCATCATACGCATAAGGTAAGTTTGGTAATTCGTGTTTTGCCATTGTTATATTCCTCCCAGTTTATGTATTGCCACCATATGTGTGACATACAACTTCATTCTACCCTAATTGCCATAGGGTGCAAACAAATAAATCACATTGTCTTGCTATCATTAAAGTAGCAAAATTCCCACTTCTTTTCAATTAAAATGCTCATATATTCCGTAAAAAAAGCTTCCTTCTACAAGGAAGCTTCCTGCTGACATAATAAACATGCGAAATGGGTATGGACCCTGTAGGACTCGAACCTACGACCGGACGGTTATGAGCCGTCTGCTCTAACCAGCTGAGCTAAGGGTCCATAATTATGTATGTAATAACATATTAAACAACTGAATTCCTATCGGATATATCCTTTAAGAAATGTAAGATAAATTTACCATATAAAAAAGAAAAGTGTCAATTGTATTTTTCTCATTTAAAAGAAGAAAATTATTAAAAAGAAATTTAGTTATCTCCACTATATGTAAATATAATATATCTTGAGATTCTCTAGATTCCTACGTTACAATGACTTTATACATACATAAAGGAAGTGAATCTATGTCCATTTTTAAACAGTTAGCAAAAAGCGTATATTCGCCTAAAGATATTGCGCTTTTCCGTTTTCAAAAAATCGGTAAAACCATTTTGTATATTATGCTTCTTTGCCTAATCACTACTATTCCAAGAACTTTCTTGTACGGTAGCGTTATTCAAGACGGTGTTAATATGGTAAATAAAGTAATCGAAAAAGATTTACCTGATTTTAAAATTGAAAATGGCGAACTAACAGCAGATATTGATCAACCTATCGAAAAAGAAGATGGAAATGCCCTTTTCGTATTTGATCCAAATTCAACAAACTTAGAAAAATATCAAAATAAAACGGGTTTATTTGTTTTAAAAGATAAAGTAGTCTCCATGGGAAATGGTCAAACACAAACGTATTCCTATAACGACTTATTAGGTGCATCTCTTGAGAAAAAAGATTTACAAGACTTTATTTCTCTATTCGATAGTATCTATCCAATTTTATTATTTGTTATCGGATTTTTAGTGTACCTATTCCAATTATTCATTACTTTTGTAGGCGTGACTTTACTTGCGTTCATCGGTTCTGCTATGAGCGGACAACGTAAATTATCCTACAAACAAGTTTGGACATTAACTGCTTACAGTTACACAATTCCAACAATCTTCTTTATGATTATGGATTTATTTAAAATCGTCGTACCTGGTTCAACATTCATTTATATCGCAGTTGTTTTAATTGTTCTATACTTAACACTTAAAGAAGTTCCACAACCGAAAGAAAAATAAGAACGATAAAAAATGCCTAAATAGGCATTTTTTTTTTGGACAAGCATATATTCCTAGCAAAGGAGTGAAGAATATGAAGAGATTAGGTATATTCTTATTCGTGCTTGTTCTCGGTTATATATTTTATTACGATATAAAAATCGGTACTTTACCGATGTTAAGTTCATACAAAAAAACAACAGCTGCTCAAACTATAAAAAAAGAAGAAACAACTACAAAACAAAGCAAAAAGGAAGAAACAGATGTTACTTATAAAGCAATTGAAGTAAAAACTGGTGAGACCGTTCTTTCGATTACAGAACAAATTAATAAGAAAAAAATCCCTTCTATTGAAAAGGTAATTGATGACTTTAAACAATTAAATAAAAGTACATCTGCTACAAAAATTCAAATTGGAAAGACTTATAAATTCCCGTTATATCAATAAGCGATCACTTAATCCTTGTCAATTACATAAAGGCGCTGATACAATAGTAAAAGTGAAACCGAGCACTTCGGTTTCTATAGCCCTATATCACGTATACTATCATTGATATGAGGGACTAAATAAGAAACTTCTTTTATAAGGAGAGCGATCTATTCGTGAATGAAATGACTCATCGTACAAAAACACGTCCAGTTAAAGTCGGTAATTTAACAATTGGCGGTAATAATGAATTAATTATACAAAGTATGACAACAACAAAAACACATGATGTTGAAGCAACAGTTGCTGAAATTAAACGTTTAGAAGAAGCTGGTTGTCAGGTTGTTCGTGTTGCCGTTCCAGATGAACGCGCAGCAAATGCTATTGCTGATATTAAAAAACAAATCAACATTCCACTTGTTGCTGATATTCATTTTGATTATCGCCTTGCTTTAAAAGCAATTGAAGGTGGCATTGATAAAGTACGTATCAATCCAGGTAACATTGGTCGTCGCCATAAAGTAGAAGCTGTTGTAAATGCAGCAAAAGAGCGCGGCATTCCAATCCGTATCGGTGTAAACGCTGGTTCATTAGAGCGTCACATTTTAGAAAAGTACGGATACCCAACTGCAGATGGCATGGTTGAGAGCGCACTACATCACATTAAAATTTTAGAGGACTTAGATTT
Source organism: Bacillus sp. EKM202B (assembly GCF_011066025.1). Taxonomy (NCBI): domain Bacteria; kingdom Bacillati; phylum Bacillota; class Bacilli; order Caryophanales; family Bacillaceae; genus Bacillus; species Bacillus sp. EKM202B. The sequence continues at coordinate 20,846 of NZ_JAAMNK010000025.1, forward strand.
CCACGATATTATCGTATCTATGAAAGCCTCTGATGTTAACTTAGCAATTGAAGCATATGAAAAAGCTGCTCGCGCTTTTGATTATCCATTACATTTAGGTATTACAGAATCTGGCACATTGTTTGCTGGAACTGTAAAAAGTGCCGCTGGTCTTGGAGCAATTTTAAGTAAAGGCATCGGAAACACACTTCGTATTTCATTAAGTGCTGATCCAGTTGAAGAAGTAAAAGTTGCACGTGAACTATTAAAGTCATTTGGTCTTGCATCTAATGCAGCAACACTTATCTCTTGTCCAACTTGCGGTCGTATTGAAATTGATTTAATTAGCATCGCTAACGAAGTGGAAGAATATATTTCTACACTGCAAGTACCAATTAAAGTTGCAGTACTTGGTTGCGCTGTAAATGGCCCTGGTGAAGCTCGTGAAGCTGATATCGGTATTGCCGGTGCACGTGGAGAAGGATTATTATTCCGCAAAGGGCAAGTTGTTCGTAAAGTACCAGAAGAAACAATGGTAGAAGAACTGAAAAAAGAAATCGATGTAATCGCTGCTGAAATGGCTGCTGAAAGAGATAAAGAAAAAGAAACACAAGAACAATAAAAAGAAGGTTGCCCACAATATTTGTGAGCAACCTTCTTTTTTATGCAAAAAAGCTCGTCAGTTATATAACCGACGAGTTTTTATTTTGCACATTTTGGACAACGGCCGTATATTTCAAATTTATGCCCTGTTACTTCATAACCGTTAAAATCTTTATTCATAAAATCCATTGGACAGGAAGTAATCTCTTTCGTTCCCCCGCAATCTAAACAAATAAAATGATGATGATGTTCCATAATGGAACATGTAAAACGAAAATGTTTTTCACCATTTAATTCTGTTTGTTCTAAAACGCCGATTTCAGCAAAAACCGTTAAGTTACGATAAATCGTATCAAAACTAAGCCCTGGATAATCATCCTTCATATGCTCTAAAACGTCTTTTGCTGTTAAATAACGATTGTGAGCTGCAAATAATCTGAGCATCTCTTCCCTTTTCCCAGTATGTTTGTATCCTTTTTCTTTCATTAGGCGTAAAGCTTCTGTTAGATTCATACCTATCCCTACTTTATGCAGTTTTTTTCTTCTTCCATAAAATCGCACCGATTAAAATAAGAACTGCTATCATAACAATTGTACCACCTGGTGCTAGATCAAGTTGATACGAAGCAAACATTCCACCAATTACTGCAATTTCACCAAATAAAATGGAAAAGAAAATTGTTTGTTTAAATCCTTTAGCAATACGAATACTTGCTGCAACTGGTAACGTCATTAATGAGGATACGAGAAGAACACCTACTACACGCATTGATACTGCAATGACAAGAGCAACTAGTATAATGAAGATAAAGTGAATCCACTTTGCCCTTAGACCAGTTGATACTGCGTATTCCTCATCAAATGATAATAAAAACAGCTCTTTATATAATAAAATAATTGTCGCAATAACAACAATTGCTACAATCCCAATAATAATTAAATCCGTACTCGTTACAGCACTTACACTACCAAATAAATAACTAAATAAGTCTGTGTTAAATCCATTTGCAAGTGAAATGAAAATAACTCCAATTCCCATTCCTGCTGAAAGAATAATCGGAATTGCTAATTCTTGATAATGCTTATATACAGTTCGTAACTTTTCAATTAGTAACGCTCCCCCAATCGAGAAAATCATCCCCATATATAGGGGATTTAAAAAGCCACCTGTAAAAATTGTTTTTTCAAGTAGTAAACTTGCTGCAATACCTGATAACGTCACGTGACTTAATGCATCTGCAATAAGAGATAAACGACGAATAACAACAAACACACCGATAAGCGGTGCAACAAGTCCAATTAAAATACCTGCATATAAAGAATTACGTAAAAAGTCATATTGTAAAAAATCTTGTATCATTATATCCTCCCGTGATGCTCATGCTCGTGTTTTAAACGATGGACATGATGTCCATATAAGACGGACATTTCTGCATCTTCTAACTCTCGGAACTCCTTTACATTCCCATGGAAATGTAAATGTTGGTTTAGACATGCAACATGTGTTACTTTCTCGGTAACAGCCCCCATATCATGAGTAACAAGAATCAATGTAATCCCAAGCCTTTTGTTTAAATCCTCTAATATCTCATAAAAACTTTCCACATTTTTCACATCAATCCCAACAGTAGGCTCGTCCAAAATAAGTAATTCAGGATCACTAACGAGCGCACGAGCAATAAATACACGTTGTTGTTGTCCACCAGAAAGCTCTCCAATATTGCGATCTTGAAATTCACTCATCCCTACATCAGCAATCGCCTTTTCTACCTTCGCCTTGTCGTCTTTCGTGAAAAAGCGAAAAAGACCTTTTTTCGAAACGAGCCCCATTGACACAACTTCAAAAACAGTTGCTGGAAAACCAGAGTTGAAACTATTTGCCTTTTGGGATACATAGCCAAGTTTGTTCCATTCTTTAAACTTCTTGCTATCAACACCAAACAAGCGAATACTCCCTTGTTTAGGCTTTAAAACGCCTAATAAACATTTTAGTAAAGTGGATTTCCCAGAACCATTTGGCCCAACTAAACCTAAAAAAGCTCCCTTCGGAACTTGCAAATTAATATTTTCTAACACATTTCGATCTTCATATCGAAACGTTAATCCTTCTATTTCCAATATATTATTCATAGCATCTCACCTATTTTAATTCAGAATGATTCCGATTTATATCTATTTGAATTATAGTACAGCTTATTATAGTTGTAAACCAATCTGCCTAAATTATATCTATTTTTTCAAGAAACCTTACTATTATAACAAAAAGCAGAGAAAAATTCTCTGCTTTCGAAAAATATTCCAAGTAACTTTTTAGTGGATAGCTGATTTAAACTTACCACCATTTGTTTCTTGTGTACTCATAATCGTAACAAACGCATTTTCATCAATTTCATGCACAATTGATTTTAACTTCGTCACTTCCAAACGCGTTACAACTGCATAAATAACTTCTTTTTCTTTATCCGTGTAACCACCTTTGGCTACAAGCTTTGTAGTTCCACGACCGAGACGATGCAAAATGGCATTTGATACTTCCTCATACTGATCTGATACAATTAAAACTGCTTTCGTTTCATCTAAACCTTGAATTACCGTATCAATTGTTTTGAATGCAATATAGTACGTCATAACAGAATACATAGCTTGTTCGACACCAAATACAAATGCTGCCCATGCAAAAACAAATAAGTTCACAAACATTACGAATTCACCAACAGAAAACGGTAATTTCTTCGTTAATAAAATCCCCATAATTTCTGTTCCGTCCATTGATCCGCCATGACGAATAACAAGTCCTACACCAAGCCCCAAAATAAGGCCACCAAAAACTGTTGCTAAAATGGGCTCAGTTGTAAATGGTGGAACAGCATGTAATGTCGATTCAATAAATGCTAAAGCTACAATCCCAAATGCTGAGGATAACATAAATGTTTTTCCGATTTGCTTATACCCAGAGTACATAAACGGAATGTTGAGGATAACAACTAAAGTAGAAAAACTTAACCACCAAATATTAGGAGTAAGATAATCTAATATAAGAGAAATACCAATAATTCCACCATCAATAATTTTATTTGGCATTAAGAATAATTCAATCGCTACCGCCGCGCACGCTGCCCCAAAAATAATCATTACTAAACGATAAATGAGATGGATAACGCTTTCTTTTCGATGTTGCTTTTGTTCCATAAGTCCTCCTTATATTCTTTTTCTGTAGTTTTGTCCTTACATTATAACATACGCTTCTTTTCCTCATGAAAAAAGAAACTCTATAAGAATATGTACAAGCTACGCACTCATATATTTCGATAGAAGAACGTATGAAGGAGGATAACTCGATGAATCTCATTAAACAAATTGTGAATAAAAAATTAAATCATATTTCTACAAAAGAGTTATTGAAATATAGTAAAGAATATGAAGTTTCAATTACAACTGCACAAGCTGATCAAATTGTTTTACTTATGAAAGGAAAGAATATTAACATTTATGATAATAATGAGCGACTAGAACTCTTAAAACAAATCGCAAAAGTAACTTCCCCTGCTACCGCGCAACAAGTAAACACTTTATTTCAGCAACTACTAAAATAAGGAGGGGATACCCCCCTCCTTATTGCGCTTTAATTTTTTCAAGAATCCCCTCATCAAAAGTACCGTTTTTCAGCATTTCGATTTCTAATTTATATGGTGGCTTCTTATCTTTTTTATCTTCACCTACATATGGTGTTTCAAGAATTTTTGGCACGTTCATTAACTGCGGATGATGTACAATATGATGCAATGCTTTATAACCGATATGACCAAAACCGATATTTTCGTGACGGTCCTTTCCGGCCCCACGCACATTTTTACTATCATTAATATGAAGCACTTGTAATCGATCTACACCAACAATCTTGTCAAATTCGTTCAATACACCGTCAAAATCATTTACAATGTCATAACCCGCATCATGCGTATGACACGTATCAAAACATACAGATAGCTTCTCATTATATTTTACACCATCAATAATCTTTGCAATTTCCTCAAAGCTACGACCGCACTCTGTTCCTTTTCCAGCCATCGTCTCTAGCGCAATGTTAACCGTCTGTTCAGGCGTTATTACTTCATTAAGCCCTTTAATAATTTGTTGAATACCCGCATCTGCTCCAGCACCAACGTGCGCTCCTGGGTGAAGAACAATTTGTTTCGCAACACCTAATGCCGCTGTTCTTTCAATTTCCATGCGCAGGAAGTCTACACCTAATTGGAATGTTTCTGGCTTCGTCGTATTACCAACGTTAATAATATATGGTGCATGGACGATAATTTCCTTAATACCATTCAGTTCCATATGTTTACGTCCTGCTTCTATGTTCAATTCTTCAATCGGTTTTCTTCGTGTATTTTGCGGTGCACCTGTATAAATCATAAACGTTGTTGCACCGTATGAAACAGCCTCTTCACTTGCTGCTAATAACATTTTCTTACCACTCATTGAGACATGAGATCCAATCTTTAACATACAATCACCTCTTCAATATACAATAGTTATAATGATAGCATAATTTGTAGAAATATGTAGTGAATTGTTTGTTCACAAAAAACGCACTACACAAATTTATATAACTATTTAAACAGACTATACTCTTCATTTAAATGAACTGGATTAAGTGAAGCTTTAATCCATATTTTTCTACCCATATTGATTACGACTCTCACAAATAGCTGGATAAAAAAAGATAAGGGAAATCCCTTATCTTTTTTTATTGCTATATTTTTTCTTCACTTTGTCACGTTCTGTTGCAAGTTTTCGCTTATAGTTTGGTTTTACTTTTTTCGGCTTTTTAACAACTTTTGTTGCCATAACATCTAGTCCATCATTTGGTTTTTTACGACTCTTACGACGACGACGGTCACCTAAATCCGCCCACTCATCTCCGCGTAAATCTACATGCTTAAACTCGATATGACGTTGTTTTTCCAAACTATCTAACGCTTCTTCATTTGCTGGATCATAAATTGTCACTGCAATCCCTGAATGACCCGCACGTGCAGTTCTTCCAACGCGGTGAACGAAGAAATCTAAATCCGATGGAAGTTCATAGTTAATAACATGGCTAATTCCTTCAATATCAATACCGCGTGCCGCTAAATCTGTTGCGACAATGTATTGGAACTCTAAATCACGAACTTGTTTCATCATTTTTTTACGATCACGTGGTGATAAATCACCGTGTATACGCCCTACTTTTAACCCACGTTCAGCTAATCCATCGGCTACTTCATCAGCCTTCTTCTTCGTGTTTGTAAACACAATTGCTAAGTACGGTTTAAATTGAAGTAGCATATTTTTCACTAATTCAATTTTATTACGGTGTCTTGAAGGCACAAGGTAATGCTCAATATTTCCTGCTGCAACTTGTTTCGGATTAATATGAATATGTTCTGGATTCTCCATATATTTCTTCAAAAATGGTTTTAATTTTTGAGGAATTGTTGCAGAGAAAACTAGCATTTGCAAGTTTTTAGGCATACGTGCTGCAATTTTATCTACATCTTGAATGAATCCCATATCAAGCATTAAATCCGCTTCATCGACAATAATAGTATCCGCTTTATAAACAAATAGCGCCTTTTCTTCTACTAAGTCTTTAATACGTCCTGGTGTTCCAACTACAATATGAGGTTGTTTTTTCAACTTTTCAATCGATCGTTGTTTATCAGTTCCACCAATTAAACAACGTGCTGTAATCATTTGATCTTCTGCACAGAACTTTGTTAATTTCACGATTTCTTCGTAAATTTGTTGTGCTAACTCACGAGTAGGCGCTGTAATAACAAGCTGTACTTCTTCACGACTTGGATTAATTCTGTTTAATGTAGGAAGTAAGTATGCATGTGTTTTCCCAGAACCTGTTTGGGATTGTCCAATTACACTTACACCTTTTTTCACGACCGGGAAAATTTTCTGTTGAATTCCTGTCGGCTCTGTAAAGCGTAGTTCACGAATTGCATCTATTAAAAATGGTTTAAAATCATACTGTGTAAAAGTTTGTTGTGTCATAAGTTACACCTTCTTTCTAAATTTCTACTGCGCGCACAAATCAGTCAAGTCTACATTATATCGAAATCTACAATTAAAATCCATCTTTAGTTTAGGTTTTTACTTCAAAAACTAACCTTCTTCACTCTTATTGCATATTGTATGTGTATATACCTAACTGAAGAAAGGAGGGTTTCTCACATGTTTCCAAAATCTCCCGTAAGGCAAATGTATCCGAATCCAGGCCAACAACCTTATACACCATACCCCATTCCACAACTACCACCGATGGCACAAAAAAAGAAAGGGTTCCTTGCTAAACTCTTTAAAAAACACGATCCAACCGAACCTTTCATGCAAATGGTTCCGCCTTATCGACAAATAGAAGGACAGCCGCCAATGATGCACCAACAACAGCCACCCCAATATCAACAGCAATATCAACAGCAACAGCAATATCAACAGCAATACCAACAACAATACCCGCATCAATACTCACAGCAATATCAACCATACATGCAGCAGTATCCAGAGCAAATGATTCCCCCTCAAATGTATGAATCAAACGAAACGCGCGGCGGTGCAGCCACTAAAGCAGCATCTAGCAGCGGCATCGGCAGTTTTTTTTCGAATTTAATTTCGAATCCAACTAATATGATAAACAATATCGAAAAAGTATCACAAGTCGTTCAATCTGTAAGCCCTGTCGTCGAACAGTACGGTCCCATTATGCGTAACCTACCAAGCATTGTTAAAATCCTCACCTCTGGAAAAAGTACGGAAGAAGATCAAACTGAAGATCTAACAGAAAAGGTTGAGGTAGCAACTCCCCCTCCTCCACAAAAAAAAAGAAAAAGAAAAAAAATAGTGATTGAGCCAGCCATAGAAACAGAAGTACGAGAGGAGCCTGTTCAAAAAATAGCAACAAAACCAAAACTATATGTGTAACAATCCTTTGTTTTCTATCCTCTCCTCCTTTATAATGTAAAGGACTATGCACAAAAGTATCCCTTGTTTAGAAGGAGAGGATTACTCATATGAAAATTGTTAAAATTTCCCCTCGTGGTTATTGCTACGGTGTTGTCGATGCAATGGTAATTGCACGTAACGCTGCATTAGATAAATCATTACCGAGACCTATTTATATTTTAGGTATGATTGTTCACAATAAACATGTTACAGACGCTTTTGAAGAAGATGGAATCATTACGTTAGACGGACCAAGTCGCTTAGATATTTTAGATCAAATCGATTCTGGTACTGTTATATTTACTGCTCACGGTGTTTCTCCTGAAGTTAAACAACGTGCAAAAGAAAAAGGTTTAACGACAATCGATGCAACTTGTCCAGATGTTACAAAAACACATGACCTTATTGAAGCAAAAAAAGCTGAAGGATATCATGTCATTTATATCGGCAAAAAAAACCATCCAGAACCAGAAGGCGCGGTTGGTATTGCACCTGATATCGTTCACCTTATCGAAAGAGCGGATGATTTAGAAACATTAGAAATCCCAACGGATAAAATTTTAGTTACGAATCAAACAACGATGAGTCAATGGGATGTTCAACATTTAATGGAGGACATTCAGAAAAAATTTCCAACAGCAGAATTCCATAAGGAAATTTGTTTAGCAACTCAAGTTCGTCAAGAAGCTGTAGCTAAACAAGCGGATGTTGCAGATTTAACAATCGTTGTTGGTGATCCAAAAAGTAACAATTCGAATCGCTTAGCGCAAGTATCACAAGAAATTGCTGGTACGAAAGCTTACCGTGTTGCGGATGTAAGTGAAATTCAATTAGAATGGCTACAAGGTGTAGAAAACGTAGCTGTTACAGCAGGTGCTTCTACTCCAACACCAATTACAAAAGAGGTTATCGCTTTCTTAGATCAATATGACCCAATGAATCCGGCTACGTGGGAAAGAATTCGAAAAGTACCACTTCAAAAAATCTTACCTCGTGTAAAAGTGAAAAAAGAACAATAATAAAAACCGTTGCCTACATGAGCAACGGTTTTTATTTTTCTTATACAAATGTGAATGGATCTGTATGTAACTGCGAAGCATGAATTTGTGCATTTAATTTTTTCGCATCTACTTTTTCTTGCAGTTGCTTTTGCACACCTTGCTTCATTACCTTTTCAACGTTATGTCCTGGATCAACTATATTTAAACCGAGCATCATCGCATCATGAGCGACATGATAATACATGTCACCTGTTACATATACATCTGCCCCTTTAAATTTCGCTTGGTTTATATATTTATTACCGTCCCCACCAAGTACAGCAACTTTACGCACTTTATCACCTAACTTGCCGACAACTCTTGCGCCCTTCACGTCTAATGATTGTTTCACATGTTCAGCAAACTGTCCAAGTGTCATTTCTTCTTGTAAATAGCCTATTTTTCCAAGCCCTAACGTTTCACTTTTATTATCAAGAGGATATACATCATATGCCACTTCTTCGTATGGATGAGCTGCCAACATCTCTTTCATAACTTTTCTTTGTAGTGAAGCTGGAATTATCGTTTCGATACGTACCTCTTCCACACGTTCTAACCGCCCAGTTTCCCCGATATAAGGATTTGTTCCCTCCTGAGGTACAAACGCGCCTGCTCCCTCACTACTGAACGTACAGTGGCTATAATTGCCGATATGACCCGCACCTGCGTCTCCTAATGCTTTACGAACCTCTTCTGCATGAGTTACTGGCACAAACACAACAATTTTTTTCATTTCTTCTGCGTATGTTGGAGCTAATACTTCTGTATTTTGTAATCCTAACGCATCAGCGAGTAAATCGTTTACTCCACCTTTAGCAACGTCTACATTTGTATGAGCGGCATAAACGGCAATATCATTCTTAATACACTTTTCAATAATTTTCCCATACGCTTTCTCTGTATGAATCGCTTTTAACGGATTAAAAATTAAAGGGTGATGCGCAATAATGACATTCGCTCCTAATTGAATTGCTTCATCTACAACCTCCTCCGTTACATCTAAAGCAATCAATACGTGCTGCACGGGTTTATTAAGCGCCCCGATCTGCAGGCCAATCTTATCCCCTTCCATCGCTAAATGCTTCGGGTACATACTTTCAAATAAAGAAATAACCTCATGGCCATTTGGAATTTTACTCATGATAAAATCTCCCCTATCATTTTCATTTTCGCTTCTACTTCTACACGTTTCGTTTTTGTCTCTTCAGAATCTGCTGCACGTTCTAATTGTTTTAAGATATTTTGGAAGTTTTTCAATTCTCCTTCCCACTTTTCAACAAAAGCCTCACCTTTTTCTTTTATTAAAAATGGACCCATAAATAATTCAGCTTGTTTATTATCCGAGTAAGGTGCTGCAATATTTCCTCGTTCCCCAACTAAAATTTCGTAAATTTTCCCGTCTTCTTTTACGATTTTCTCACGGATAAGCTCCCAGCCATTTTCAATAAACCATTCACGTATGTGATGTGCTGCAATGTTCGGCTGTAAAATTAAACGTGTTACACCTTCTAACTTTTCTTTACCACTTTCTAAAATGTCACGAATTAGTGCTCCACCCATACCAGCAACTGTAATTACATCTACTTCCCCTGGTGTAATTACTTCTAATCCATTCCCTTTACGAACGTCCACTTTATCTTGTAAGCCACTTTCAGCTACAGTTGCTTGCGCAGAACGAAACGGCCCATCTACAACTTCTCCTGCAACTGCTTTTGTAGCAATATTATTTATAATTGTATAACACGGTAAATACGCATGATCCGATCCAATATCAGCTACTGTAGATCCTACTGGAATCTCGCGCACAACTTCTTCTAATCGTTTTGAAAGCTTTACTTCATTCATGTATTTCCATTACTCCTTCTCTTGTCAGTCTGTCTCCATGATAATGAATTTATAGTAGTGGTTGCAAGCCCATAACAACAATTCCATTCTCTATTACTCATCGTATTTTAGAAAGTATAGAAAAACAAGCCTTTTGCAAAAGCAAAAGGCTTGTTTTATGGAACCTTATTTTTTCTTAGATAGCCAATCAGCTACTTTAGCCGCTTGATCAGCTGGTACTAAATTGGCCGGCATGTTACCTTTTCCTTTCGAAAGAATTTCTTTAATTTCATCCTTTGAAAGTTTTCCACCAATTTTTTGTAAATTAGGCCCTACCGCCCCTTGTAACTGATCACCATGACAGCTCGTACAGCTTTGCTTCACAATATCCTCTGGCTTTGATGCTGTTTGCGCTGGCTTCCCGCCATTTTTTGTATCAGCTAACTCTTTAGATTTATTTAGCCCCTGAAATGAAAATACAAACATAACGATAATACCTAATGCTGCAATAAGAGCGAACGGAATCAGCGGATTACGTTTCATATCTCTTCTCCCCCCTCTATACCCCTAAATAGTTAGATGATTCAGTCATTTCCATTGTACTTGAAAACGCTCTATCCGAAAAGAGTAAACTATCACTTGTTGAAAATATTCCATAAATTCAGTTTATTGTTTTTTATTGTTATATCGCTTATTATTTCGATAATTATTAACGTTTCTCATCATATTTTTCGCTTTTCTACATATTTTTTTGTATAGAATAAACAAAATTAATCGAAAAATCGAAAAATGAGCATTTGCAAATCAAAAGACAATTCTGTAAAATAAATTACAAGAAATTGTAATCGTTGCCGATAGCTAAATTTTAACAAAAATTAACAAAACAAAAAAGTTTACTTCACAAAAGTGAAGTAAACTTAAAGTTAGCCTATTCTAAGAAATCCTTAAGACGCTTACTACGACTTGGATGTCTTAATTTGCGAAGTGCTTTCGCTTCAATTTGACGGATACGTTCTCTCGTTACGCCGAATACTTTCCCAACTTCTTCAAGCGTACGAGTTCGTCCATCATCTAAACCGAAACGAAGACGTAGAACATTTTCTTCACGATCTGTTAGTGTATCTAACACATCTTCTAATTGTTCTTTTAGCAATTCATACGCTGCATGGTCCGCAGGCGATGTTGCTTCTTGGTCTTCAATAAAGTCACCTAAATGGGAGTCGTCTTCTTCACCAATTGGTGTTTCAAGAGAAACTGGCTCCTGTGCAATTTTTAAGATTTCGCGTACTTTTTCTGGCGCAAGATCCATTTCTTCACCAATCTCTTCAGGAGATGGTTCGCGTCCTAAATCTTGTAACAATTGACGTTGTACACGAATTAACTTATTAATCGTTTCAACCATATGAACTGGAATACGAATTGTTCGCGCTTGGTCTGCAATCGCACGTGTAATTGCTTGGCGAATCCACCAAGTTGCATACGTACTAAATTTGAAACCTTTACGATAATCGAACTTTTCAACCGCTTTAATTAGACCCATATTTCCTTCTTGGATTAAGTCTAAGAAAAGCATACCACGGCCCACGTAACGCTTTGCAATACTTACTACAAGACGTAAGTTCGCTTCCGCAAGACGGCGTTTTGCTTCTTCATCGCCTTCTTCAATACGCGTCGCAAGTCGAATTTCTTCTTCAGCGGATAGTAAGTCAACGCGACCAATTTCTTTTAAGTACATACGAACAGGATCATTGATTTTCACACCTGGTGGCACACTTAAATCATTAAGGTCGAATTCTTCTTCCGTTTTTGTAATTTGGCGATTATTAGGACCTTCTTCGTTGTCGTTATCGCCAACTAGGTCAATCCCTTGTTCACCTAAATATTCATAGTATTCATCCATTTGATCGGATTCAATTTCAAATCCATTCATGCGTTCTGCGATCTCTTCATATGTAAGAACGCCACGTTTTTTTCCGACCTCAGTGAGTTGTTCTTTCACTTGCTCAAGGGTCATTTCAGTTTCAATTTGTTTAGAACGAGCTGGTTTGTCAGCCATCTGTTCCCCTCCTTACGCGAGATACAAACATTCATTATACTAAATCTTTACCAAAAAAGCTATTTTCTCGCTTTTTGATTTTGTAAATATGCTACATAATATTTAGCAGCCTCTACAGGATCTGTTTTTTCCATCTGTTTTACTTTAAAGATGATTTCCATCTTTACAAGTTTTTCCTTATGACGTCTAAGCGTCTCTAAATGGCCTTGTAACACTTCTTCTGTGTATTCTGGATTAATAAATTCATCCGTCGAAATATCAGTGATAATGTTTTTCAACTTTTCATCAGAGAGCCAACTTAAAAATGTTCCGACTGAAGGTTCATTTCCCTTTTCATAATATGCGTATAGTTCATATAAAATCCCTTTATGTTCTTCTGTATGAAAATCTTCTATATGGGATTCCATGCGAACGGCTACTTCTGCACTTTGCAACATATGATAAATAATTTCTCTTTCTGCCCTTTCAAAACCTGTTAACTTCGGTTTTGTTTGAACAACTTGAGACGGCTTAGAAACCTGCTTTATTTGTTTTTGCTGTACCTTTTGTTCTTTGCGATATTGGTGCAATTGATTCAAAAGTGTTTCCATTGAATAAGAAAACTCTTGCGATAACGACTTCAAATATGATTCTGCCTGCATCGCGTCTTGTAACAACGACAACTCTTTTAAAACACTTTTCACATATTCTTCTTTGCCAGACTCATCTTGCAAATTTTTCCCTAAACGCAAATAATTTATTTTAAAACCAACAAAACTTATACTTGATTTCACAAGATTTTCAAAAGCGGTTGTCCCATATTGTTGCACATATTCATCAGGATCAAGCTTATCTGGCAAGGATGTGACTTTCACTTGGCAACCAACTTTTAACAGTAATTGCCCTGCTTTCATCGTCGCTTCTCGTCCTGCTTTATCACCATCATAGCAAAGAACAACAGTTTCAACGTTACGTCGCAGAAGTTTTGCTTGTTCTTCAGTTAAAGCTGTTCCCATTGTCGCAACAGCTTCTTCCACACCACTCTTTACCGCAGCTAGTACATCGGCATACCCTTCAAAAAGGACTACTTGCCCACGCTTTCTAATAAACGGCCTTGCTTGGTGGAAGTTATACAACAATTTACTTTTGTGAAAAATCGGTGTTTCAGGGCTATTTAAATATTTCGGAGTGTCATCTCCTAAAGCCCTTCCACTAAACGCTATCACCTTACCTTGTAACGTATGGATTGGAAACATAACTCTTCCACGGAAGCGATCATAATGACTACCATCCTTCTCACTTCTTATTAGAAGACCGGCTTGTTCCATACTAGACAGCGATAAACCTCTTTTTTGTAAAATTTTCGTTGCAGCATCCCAAGCAAGTGATGCATAACCAATTTCAAACTTCTCAATCATCTCTTTCGTAATACCACGGTTTAATAAATATGAAAGTGCTTCATTTCCCTCTTCCGTATTTACTAATAAATGATGATAATACTTTTTCAAAAGTTCGTGAGCCTGTTGCATGATGACAGTGTCATCAGATATGTCTTCTTGTTGTACTTGCCCTGATGTATACTCTGCAACCGCAATTCCATTTCTTTCACCTAACTTTTGAACAGCCTCGGTAAAAGCAAGTCCTTCCATTTTCATTAGAAAGGAAAATACATTTCCACCTTCTCCACATCCGAAGCAATGAAAAATTTGCTTATCAGATGAAACAGAGAATGAAGGAGAATTCTCACCATGAAATGGACAAAGGCCGAAATAGTTACGTCCCTGCTTTCTAAGTTGAACGTATTCACCAATCACTTCTACAATATCGGATGACGTCCGAATCTGTTCAACAACTTCTTCGGGAATTCTGTTGCCCATAACTCCATCTCCGTGTCGTATTTTGTATTCGATATAAATTAAAAAATTCCTTTATAATTCGACAATATTTTTTCTAAACTTGTTAGAAAGTATTGTCGATCACATTGTGTAAACGACTTCGGACCTCTTATATAGGCCCTTTGTCTGCGTAACTTCGCAGATACATACTACTATATAAAATTGTATTCATATGCTCATCTATTACAAATGCACCTCTTGAAGACAATACATATACACCTTTTTTACAAGAAGACTAGCAAGCCTCATATACTGTATGATCATGAGATCTGTTACCTTTGCAAGTTGATAGATATAAATCAACTTCATCTTGTCCAGAATCTACATAAATCCAATTGCCTTGCTGTTTTCTTGAACGATGAGTATACGATGCGACAAACACAATTTCGACATGAAATTCAGTTCCAACTTGCACAATCTCATCCTTCACGGGATATGCATCTGCATCAACTAATACGTTATTGATGTTTTGCATATTTCTGTATTCTACATCCCTTCTGTGAATCCTTCCATAATGTGCGTTTTCTTGTATAGATTTTGTCGATTTAATGTAATTACATGTCTTTTTTGTAAATCCTATCCCTAGTTTATTCTGAAAAATTAAAGTCTAAACGTAAAATATAGGTTTTTATCACAATTTTTTATTATAATATATTTTCTTCAACTACGCTACATATCCCTTTATTTTTTCATCTTCTACTTTAGGATAACTAAACCATGCTTTTCACATAATAAAAAAACAGAAGAATATAAGTATAACCACTCCGCTATAATCTATTACTAATCCAACAAGTATCGTATTTCATATGAGCGAAAAAAGCACATTCACCTTCGGTAAATGTGCTAAAACATTTTTTGGTTTTGCACTGCATTCACAATAATATTTGCTGTTTCTTCAATCGCTTTATTCGATACATCAATTACTTGACAATTTATTTTACTAATTACTGCTTCAAAGTGATCAATCTCTTCTTGAATACGATTAATATTGGCATATGTTGCGCCGTCACTTAATCCAAGTGATTTTAATCGTTCTTTTCGAATATGATTTAACTTATCCGGTGTAATTTTCAAACCGAAACATTTCTCTTTTGCCACTTGATATAATTCCTCAGGTGGATCCACTTCTGGTACAAGCGGCACATTGGCAACTTTCAACCGTTTGTTATGAGCTAAGTATTGAGAAAGTGGTGTTTTTGATGTACGTGAAATTCCAATTAACACGATATCCGCTTTTAAAATACCTCGTGCATCTCTACCATCATCGTACTTTACAGCAAACTCAATTGCTTCAATCTTTTTAAAGTACTCTTCATCTAATCTACGAACAACACCCGGCTCATATCTCGGCACTTGCCCTGTAATTTCTTCAATTTGATCGATAAGAGGTCCGATAATATCGTATGCCTCTACCCCTTCTTTTGCAGCCTCTTTCACTAAATACTGGCGCATTTCCGGCTTTACTAACGTAAAACAAATAAGCGCTTGATTACTCTTAGCAATCGAAATCACTTCTTTTAATGTCCCTGTATCTTCTACATACGGTACACGTCTAATATCAGGAGCAAATGGGAATTGCCCCATTGCTGCTCGAACAACTAAATCAGCCGTTTCTCCTACAGAGTCAGATACGACATATACGATTTTATTATCCATTACATTACCTCACTTTAAACAAATTACACTTATTCGTTATTTACTAGGTTTACAAACGCACGTGTAATATTTGTTTTTGTAATTCGTCCAATTACTTCTAAACCTTGCTTCGTATCTTTCACAACCGGCATCGCATCAATCTGTCTTTCTATTAATTCCATCGCAATATCATATAAAGAATTTTCTCTACGACACATGGCAATGTTTGGCATCCTTGTCATGATAATATTAACCGGAAGAGAGGTTAAATCCTGCTTCCCTAAGCTAGCTCTTAATAGATCTTTTCGAGACACAACACCAACTAATAGTGTAGATTGATCTACAACAAACAATGTACCAACATCCTCTAAAAACATCGTACAAATTGCATCGTATACTGATACATTTTTATCAATTACAGCCGGTCTAGATTGATAATCTTGCACTTTAATTTTCTTAACAGCTTCAGATAATAGCTGCCCCCCAGTTTTCCCCGTATAAAAATAACCTACGCGTGGACGCGCTTCTAAATAACCAGCCATCGTTAAAATTGCTAAGTCTGGTCTTAGCGTTGCACGTGTTAAACCCAATTGCGCAGCAATTGACTCCCCTGTAATAGGACCGTGATCTTTTACAATCTGAATGATATGTTCTTGCCGTTTATTCAGCTCTATGATAATCACCACCTTTAATGCACAACGAAAAAAGTTATACTATCTCTTAAATATTATATACTAAATATGCTATTCGAAAAAGAAAGTATGTAAAAAGGACCGTATACGGCCCCAAATTATATTTGAAACTTATCAAGTTGCTCTAGGAAACGTCTTGATTTCAAATAAATTCCGCAATATTCATCATAATATGTATTCAATACTAAGCGCATTTGTTTTTTTGTGCTATCCTTCACTGATACATTGCCGAGCCTATGTAAATCGAAATGGAAGAAAAGACGTAACAATTTATGTACAGCTTCTCCCACCGGTATACGATACGGATCTTGCTCCGCATGACGTGAGCACAGAAAACCGCCTTCCCTGACAGAGAAGGCGACAAAATCTGTTTCTTGATGACAAATCGCACATGTATCAAAATACGGGCGCATCCCTAATACAGGAAGCATTTTCGTTTGATAAATTAATGATAATACTTCTGGATCAACACCCTCACACATATAATGCAACGTTTGATATAACATTTCAAATAAGTACGGATTATGTTTTTTATCTTCTGTTGCTTTATCAGTTAACTCAACAACAAATGATGCATAAGCAGTTAAAAATATATCCTCGCGAATTTCTTTCATAGTTGAAATAATCTCGCCTTGTTGCAAAGTTCCAAGCCCAGATCCCACTTGAATAAGAAAATGCCCATGTGTCATAAGTTGCGAAACAGATGCTAACCGACTTTTCGGTTTTTTCGCTCCTCTTGCCATTGCACTTATCTTACCGAATTCTCTTGAGAATATTGTAACAATCTTATTCGTTTCTCCGTAATCTGTCGTACGGATAACGATGCCCTCAACTTTTTGAAACATGTTCGTCACCATCCAAGGTTTGAACAAAACGGGTCAAGAAATTGGAGAGTCTAGATGCGCTAGCTCCTCATCATGTTGATCCATCTCATCGTTTACGTCTTTTTCCATCTCTTTTAAAAGCAAATACGTTTCAATGCTTCCTGTTTTGGAGAAAAACTTCCAGGTAAAATCTAGCATAAGAATCCACCTTTCTCAATAAGCGTAGCCTATAAACCAATTTCCTTTGTTATTAAATTGACCCATTTTGTCCATTTTCATGTGAGAAAAATTTTTCCTAATTTATTAAAGTTTACAAAAACCAATAATCAGCGGATGAGCAAGCATCCACTGATTACAGCCTTATTTTATTTTAGTACTCGTCTTCGCGGAAACCAAGATCACGAAGCTGAGACATCTTATTGCGCCAATCTTTTTGTACTTTTACCCATACCTCTAAAAATACTTTAGAACCAAGAAGTGCTTCAATATCAAAACGAGCTCGTTTCCCGACTTCTTTTAACATCTTCCCTTGTTTCCCAATAATAATTCCTTTTTGTGATGCACGTTCAACAACAATCGTTGCATTTATATAAACTGCACCGCCCTCACGCTTCTGAATTGCATCAATAACAACCGCTACAGAATGTGGCACTTCTTCACGTGTTAAATGTAGTACTTTTTCACGAATAAGCTCTGCAATAATAAATCGCTCCGGATGATCCGTTACTTGATTATCTGGGTAGTATTGCGGTCCTTCTGGTAAATATTTTTTAATTGCTCCAATTAACGCTTCTACATTATTACCGTCTAATGCAGAAATTGGTACAATCTCTGCAAACTCATGTAGTTTACGATATTGATCAATTAACTCTAATAATTGCTCTGGATGAACTTGGTCAATTTTATTAATTACCAAAAATACCGGTTGTTTCGTTTCTTGTAATTTCTCAATAATGAATTCCTCACCACGACCAAATCCTTCAGTTGCATTGACCATAAACAGAACAATATCAACTTCTTTCAATGTCGTTTGAGCCATCTTCACCATGAAGTCACCTAGTTTATGTTTCGGTTTATGTATTCCTGGTGTATCAATGAAAATTACTTGTGAATCATTTTCTGTATATACGCCTTGAATTTTATTACGAGTCGTTTGTGGCTTGTCACTCATAATGGCAATTTTTTGGCCGATAATACGATTTAAAAATGTAGATTTCCCAACATTCGGTCTGCCAATAATAGAGACAAAACCTGATTTATAACCTTTTCTATTCATGTAAATCCTCCGCTAAAAATGCTCCTGGTAACAATTCTCCGACTGTCGTCTCTTGAACGTCACCATGTAAATTTGATAGGTATACTTTCGTATCCTGTTTACATAATTCTACCATAACTTGTCGACATGCTCCACAAGGAGGTACTGGGCGTTTTGTATCTGCTACAACCGCAATAGCTACAAACTCTTTATCCCCTTCAGAAACTGCCTTAAATAAAGCAGTTCTTTCTGCACAGTTGCATAAGCCATAGGATGCATTCTCAACATTACAGCCACGATATACTTTTCCATCGTGCGTTAATAATGCTGCACCTACTTGAAATTTTGAATATGGTACGTACGCTTGTTTACGCGCTTCGATTGCTTCTTGAATTAATTGTTTACTATTCATATCCCGCATCCTTCCTGTTCACAGCTGTGAATAGATACACTCTCTCACTAAAGGCCTTTATAGCACTTCCAAGGCTTAATAAAAGCTTCGGAATGCAACTATACCACATACGGTACAAAGATAATAGCACCAATTATAACGGCTATAACTGCAAAGAGTAAAACCGCTCCTGCTGCGACATCCTTTGCAATTTTCGCAAATGGATGTATATCAGCAGTCACTAAGTCTACTGTTTTTTCCACAGCCGTATTTACCATCTCTAAACCCATTACAATCCCTATCACAATAAGTAATACCACCCACTCTATTTTCGTAATATGGAAATAAAAGCCGCAGCATATAACAATGACTGCGGCTAAATAATGAATTCTCATATTTCTTTCATGACGAAGACAAAAGAATATACCAGCTATAGCATATCCAAAACTATCTAAAAGTTTTCCTTTTTTCATCGTCCTAATCCAAATGCTTCTAAAATTTCTTTTTGTCTTCCAAACATTTCTTTTTCATCTTCTTCTGTCATGTGATCATAACCAAGCAAATGTAAAAAGCCATGTAACGCTAAAAACCCAAGTTCCCTATCAAAAGAGTGTCCATATTCTTCAGCTTGCTCTTTCGCTCTTGGAATAGAAATAATAAGATCTCCTAACATACGCGGCATCTCCGCACCGACAATTTCCATTTCACCTTCTCCCATTTCTTCCATAGCGAAAGAAATAACATCCGTAGGCTGATCCTTATCTCGGTAATCACGGTTTATTTCACGAATACGTTCATTATCTACAAACGTAACCGATAATTCTGCCCCTTCTTCTATGTTTTCCATTTGAGCTGCTTTCTCTACCAGCTCTCGAATCAAACTTATATAATCGTCTTTCACTTCTTCTGTTTCATCAATAAAATCAATTAATAAACTCATTCTTTCTCCTTCTCTTCCGGTAGTTCCGGATATGTAATACGCGAATGGAAAATACCATTTAACGTCTCGCATAACGTTTTTCCAACGATTTGTAGCTCTTTAAATGTCAAATCACATTCACTAAATTGTCCATCTTGCAAACGATCTTTAATAATACTTTGCACTAAATTATTAATTTGATCTGGCGTTGGATGATTCATAGAACGCACCGCGGCCTCTACACTATCAGCAATCCCAACAATCGCCGACTCTTTAGAAGTTGCTTTGGATCCTGGATAACGGAACATCTCTTCTGTATATTTTTCTTTATCTTCTTTAATCGCCTTATAGTAAAAATATTTAAGTAACGTTGTACCATGATGTTGTCCAGCAATATCAATAATTTCTTGCGGAATATGGTACTCTTCTAGCATCCTCACCCCGTCCGTTACATGAGCGATAATAATATCTTTACTCGTTACAGGGGCGAGTTTATCATGTGGGTTTTCAATCCCCATCTGATTTTCAATAAAGAACTGTGGTTGTACCGTTTTTCCTACATCATGATAATACGCCCCTACACGGGCTAATACACCATTTGCCCCGACTGCTTCACAAGCAGCTTCAGAAAGATTCGCTACCATTACACTATGGTGATATGTCCCTGGCGCTTCTAGCAAAATCTTACGCAAAAGCGGATGATTTGGACTTGATAGTTCCATAAGCTTCATACTTGATACAATGCCAAGTCCACTCTCTAAATATGGTAAAATCCCCATAGCTAACACCGAAGAGATAATCCCTGAAACAGAAGCCATCAATAATTGTGTACCAATTTCAAGAGGCGAAAAATTCCCATTACGCAACAATAATAACGCTGCCAATACGACCACATTTAACACAGAAACGAGTATACCCGCTTGTAAAATCATCGTACGACGATTTTTTTCTCTCAAGAAAATACTAACTGATAGTGAACTTAGTAACACATAGATCCCCACACTATAATTCAGGGTGCTCGTTACTCCTTCATTAAACATAATGCTTCCGCATACAGAAAAAATCATGCTTGTTAAAAAAACAAATCGATCACCAATCATTAGTTTTACAAGTATTGTTCCCATTGCAACTGGAACGACATACGCGATCCCTGCATATTCAAGCTTTTGGAACAAGCTAATGATTTTCATTAAAACGATCGTGATCGACAAAATGGTAATGTACGCTAAAATATACGGTCTATCTTCCCTTTTCCGTTGTAAAAATACTTCAAATTGCTTATGCATAAAGTACAATAGCACACCAATGAGTACCGCTAATCCAACATAGGGTTGAAAACTGTTCCCTTTTTCTAACAGACCAACTAATTTCAACTGATTGTACATATCACTTGAAATCGTTTCACCTTCTCTAACAAGGACTTGCCCTTGAAGAATATAAACAGGTGGAACTAAATCTTCTTCCGCTTTTCTCTTCTCTTTTGTTAAGGTCGGATCATAAAAATAGTTTGCAGAAATCGCATATTTCCCTAACGCCTTAATAGATTCCTTTAAACCATTATCAACATTAACACTATTCATCTCACTTACATATCGTTCCTTCGCATCCTTCAATTCGTCCATTTTAATATGCTCAGTCATGATACTATTAATAGCTGTAACTGCTGCATCTTTTGCTAATACTAATTGGTTCGAATCTGCATTAATTAAGTTTAGTAAGTTTGAATCAGATAATTCTTTCGTTAAATCAGTAGGCAATTTTTTTTTCAACTTGTCCACTTTTTCAGCATCAGTAATCTTTTTTTGCTCATCCGGTCCAACCGCTTTGATCTCTTGTATCACTTCATCTACTTTAGCAAAGACGTCATTCACAATATCCACTTTATTTTGTTTATACTCACTTTTATATGTATATTGATCTTCAACTTTTGTAGCGGCTTCTTTTTTCTTTTTGTCCGTTGTAACTTTATCTTCAATTTTAATAGGAGAATGGATTGTTTTTTTCGCAATAGAATATGTTGTAACATCTAATTGCTCTGGTTTTACATTATTCATAAGTGCAAAAAACAGCACTGCTCCTAATAAAACGTAAGAAATCCAACTTAGTTTTTTCGAATGTTGTAAATTACGAAACCACTTAGAAATTTCTTGAGATCTTGACATGATTTCAATACCTTCTCCTCTCCAGAAATAAAGTGAAACTATTTATAGCTTTCGTTTCTTCTAACAAGCGACACTTTTAGAATCATACGTCATTTATCGCTTATACTCTTCTTCTTTCATGATAGTAAAAAAATTGCTATTCGCCAACCTTATCATACAAAAAGAAATGATCCTGACAAATAGGATCATTCCATTTTATCATACGCCTCAATAATACGTTGCACTAACGGATGTCTCACAACGTCGCTTTGCTCTAATGTAATGAACGAAAGTCCCGATACACCAGATAAAACATTTGTAGCAATAGAAAGACCTGATTTTGCCCCTTTTGGCAAATCTACCTGCGAAGGATCCCCTGTTATAACCATTTTAGAACTAAAACCTAATCTTGTTAAAAACATTTTTATTTGGACACCAGTTGTATTTTGCGCTTCATCTAAAATAACAAATGAATCATCAAGCGTACGCCCTCTCATATAAGCAAGAGGCGCGATTTCAATTACACCTCGCTCCATCATACGCTGCGTATATTCTTGTCCAAGAATATCGTGCAGTGCATCATACAATGGACGTAAATATGGATCTACCTTCTCTTTTAAATCCCCTGGTAAAAAACCTAAACTCTCTCCAGCTTCTACAGCAGGCCTTGTTAGAATAATTTTCTTTACATACCCTTGTTTTAACGCTCTTACAGCCATTACTACAGCTAAGTACGTTTTTCCAGTTCCAGCAGGTCCTATCCCAAATACAATATCATTCTTCTTCATCGCATGAATATATCGTCTTTGTCCCATTGTTTTTACACGAATAGATTTACCCTTTGCCGTTTTAAAAATTTCTTCTTCATATAACTCTTCAAATTGAGCAATTTTCCCTTGTTGTGCGAGCTGAATTGCATACGCAACATCTCTTTCTGTAATGGATACACTTTTACGAATAACAACAAGTAATTGCTGTAAGATTTTTTCTACGAGTGTCACGTTTTCATCTGCCCCAGACACATGAACTGTTTCACCTCTAGTTACGATAGATACATTAAGTTCTCGTTCCATTACTTTTAAATGAGCATCATTGACTCCAAAAAGAGCGATTGCTTCGTTAGTATTTTCCAATTGTTGGTTCATTTCTACTAATTGTTCTGCCATTACTCAGTCTCCTTGAATATCGGATTCGGATATCGGTTGTGACTCTGCAATATTTTCAATTACAGTATAATGCAATGTAACTTTTAGTTGATCCGCCTCAACCTCTTTACTCAAAATCTTATCACTTACAATCATAGCATGTTCATCCAATTTTTTCTTTAGTTCTTTTTCAGCCATCTCTTTCGCTACTTTCAATGCCTGTTTTTCTGTGTATTCTCGATTCGCTTCTTCCTCTTCTCGTACAATATCTTTTTCATATGCAATCGGTAATGTAAAACCAAATAATTTCACATCATGTTTTACATGTTCAGTACGAGAGCGTTTATACTTATCATGTTGAAATCCCCATATTTTTATTTTTGCACTCCCAAACTTAAGAAAGTATTCATTATACGCATTACCAGTATACACTTGAAATTGTGTTTTCAGCGGCACACTCACCTCGGATGTATACCAAGTTTCTCCATATACAATACCTTTCGCCGAAACAACTGACGGGTTTTCCTCATTACCATATATACCTGATACAAGAAGTTGTCCTTTTTCAACATGGTCATTTTTCATAACGACTGGTTTTCCAACCTCTACAAACGTTTTTGTAATAATTGCTTCTTTTTTTGCCACTAAATTTTGTGGATGCTGTTCCTTTTCTTTTTTCGGCTCGTTTTTTTCCACAATTTTAAAATGATAGGTGGTCCCTCTTACTTCCAGCCCCGCCCAAGTAATCGCATTAATATTGTCCGTCAAATGGCGTTGCACATCTTCTACACTAGGCATTTGAAACTGTAGTTTTCCTTTCTTAATACCCATTTTATCCAATTCTTTCATCAATATATATTCTGTTTCAGGTTTCGCTCCTGTAATCTCAATTTTCCAAACCATATTTGACATTGCAATCATACCAAAAAAGAAAATTAAAAAACCGATTAAAAACCCACTATTTTTAATTAAACGCTTATTCCAAAAAGGAAAACCGTAGCGTCCAATGAAATATAATTTGCATTCATTTTTTCTATAAATTGGTTTTAATTTTTTCACATCGCGTAACAACATACAAAAAACTAACGTTTCATCAGCAATCTTCTTAACATCCCAAACTAATAATTTTCTACGTACGCATTCATTAACGAACCGTTCCGCTCCTCTACCTTCAATTCGTACTTTTACATATCCAAGCCACTTTATAAACCATTTATTTTTCATCTACTACCTCCACTACCTTTCCCAAAAGTAGACATACTACTTTTCACTTTAATTAGCAAAATAGCTCGTACGAAAATGATATAAAGAATTTTACTGCCCATAAATAGCGAGATAACTGAATAGTAAGGTCGAATCACGAGAATAAAGAAGAAAAACTTCACATACGGAAGTTTCCCTCACTCTTTTTGCTTTTCACTTTCTAAAAACATCACTTGCTCAATGATCCCTTCAAGCAAAAGCTCCTCTGGAAGGATTGTTTTAATAACGAAGGATTGCCCCTTAATTAATAATTGACCATGTTTTAGCAACAATCTTACTTCTTTATCTGAAAACACTAATAAACCTTGATGATTTTCTATATAGATATGCACTTGCCCAACAAGCGTGATCCGAGGTAGATCCATTAGCACATCCACTGGCAGGTCTATTTGCTTCGTTAACCAATTCTTCATTTGTTCTAATTTTTTCATCTTAAAAGACCTCCTCTCATCCCATATGTATGAAAAAAGAGCTTGTAATATCACGTCCAAACTGAAAAAAAGCATAAAAAAACGTCTCATACGAAATGAGACGTTTTTTTATGCTAATAGCTGGATAACCAGCTTATTCACAAGTGATCCGTCTGTTTTACCTTTTACTTTCGGCATAACAGCAGTCATCACCTTACCCATATCTGCTTTTGATGTCGCACCAACTTCAGAAATAACTTGCTTGATTACATCAATCAGGTCTTCTTCAGTTAATTGCTCCGGCAAATATGCGCTTAAAATCTGAATTTCACTTTGCAGTTTATCAACAAGGTCTTCACGACCAGCTTTTTTAAATTCAAGGAGGGAGTCCTTATACTGTTTTACTTCACGAGCTAAAACTGTTAATTCCTCTTCTTCTGTAAGAGTATGTTGCAGTTTAATACCTTCATTTTGTAAAGCAGCCTTAACCATACGAATAACGGTTAATTTTTCTTTTTGTTTATTCTTCATCGCTTGTTTCATATCATCGTTTAAACGACCGAGAAGACTCATAACTTACACCCTCTCTTAGAATTTACGCTTTCTTGCCGCTTCAGATTTCTTCTTACGTTTTACACTTGGTTTTTCATAAAACTCGCGCTTTCTTGCTTCAGCAAGTGTACCAGTTTTAGAAACCGATCTTTTAAAACGGCGAAGTGCATCCTCCAAAGACTCGTTTTTACGAACGACTGTTTTTGACATTCTCTTTCCCTCCCTCCGAAACATCACACTTACATACTAACTTCAGCATGCAAAAAGAAACACTTCTTCAGCATGTCTTTTACGATTATAATACATTTTATCACTTCAGGTCAACTATTTGACAGAATAAAAGAGGAATAGATGCTCTTCCTTTTTTAAAGCTATGCAAATAGCTATCATCCTTTTCCACTGAAAACAACTATATTTTTATCATTGCACCTTTTCAACACTTAACTTTTCCATGAAAAAAGAAAGCATGCAAACCGTTTCCGTTTGCATGCTTTTTTTTACGCGCTCGCTGATTCTTTTTTCACATCATCTTCAATAACACGAACAAATTGCGCTTCGTTATATGGATAACCAGCTTTCGTAATTTTCACTTTCACTAGCTTACCAATTAATTCTTCTGACCCTTCAAAGACAATTTTCAAATAGTTATCTGTATAACCTACATATAACCCTTCACGATCGCCATCTTTAAATTGCTCTTCCGGGATAATTTCAAGTACTTCTCCTTCAAACTGTGAAGCATACTCTTTCGCTAATTGATTAGATAGTTCAATTAGACGGTGAACACGATCATTCTTCACATCTTCAGGAACTTGATCTTCCATACGCGCTGCAGGTGTTCCCGTACGTTTTGAATAAGGGAATACGTGTAACTCAGAGAAGCGATTCTCTTTAATGAAATTGTACGTTTCCATAAATTCTTCTTCTGTTTCACCTGGGAAGCCAACAATTACGTCTGATGTAATCGCAAGACCTGGTAACGCTTCTTTCAAACGATCTAAACGCTCTTGGAAAAATTCCATTGTATACTTACGACGCATACGTTTTAATACAGTATTAGATCCTGATTGCAACGGAATGTGCAAGTGGCGTACAACTACTTCAGATTTGTCTAACACTTCAATTACTTCATCTGAAATTTGACTCGCTTCAATAGAAGAAATACGAAGACGTTTTAATCCACCTACTTCTGCTTCCATATCACGAAGTAATCCAGCTAAGTTATAATCTTTAATATCTTCACCGTATCCACCTGTATGAATACCAGTTAATACGATTTCTTTATAGCCTGCATCCACTAATTGCTGCGCTTGTTTAATAACTTCTTTTCCATCACGAGAACGCATTAAACCACGCGCCCAAGGAATAATACAGAACGTACAGAAGTTATTACAACCTTCTTGTATTTTTAATGAAGCACGTGTACGATCCGTGAAATATGGTACATCAAGTTCTTCGTATACACGTGTTTTCATAATGTTACGGACAGCATTAATTGGTTGACGCTCTTTACGGAATTCTTCGATGTATCCTAACATCTTTTCACGATCTTGTGTACCAACTACAATATCTACACCTGGAATTGCCATAATTTCAGCTGGAGATGTTTGCGCATAACATCCCGTTACACAAATAACCGCATCTGGATTTTGACGCACAGCACGTCTAATTACTTGACGGCTTTTTTTATCTCCAGTATTTGTTACTGTACATGTATTAATAACATATACATCAGATTTCTTTTCATATTCAGTTCTTTCATAACCACCTTGTTTAAACAATTGCCAAATAGCTTCTGTTTCATAGTGGTTTACTTTACAACCTAACGTGTGGAACGCAACAGTTGACATTGATCATCACCCCATCAATTCAAAATGATAAGAAGCAGCACTTAACGCATAAAGCGGTGCCGTTTCCGTTCTTAAAATCCTTGGTCCTAAACTACATAGTACAAATTTATGTTCACGAAGCGCCGTAATCTCTTCCTCAGCTAAACCGCCTTCTGGGCCAAATACAATTAATAGCTTTTGACCTGGTTTCATTGTCGTTAAAGCTTTCGCAAAATTAGATTTCTCGCCTTGTTTTGCTTCTTCTTCATACGCAACAAGACAAACATCATACTCACCACTCATTGAAAGCAATTGCTTAAACGATGCTGGAGCATGTACTTCTGGAACTTCACTTCTATGCGATTGTTCCGCAGCTTCTTTCACAATTTTTCTTAAACGCTCAACTTTTTTATCAGCTTTTTTCGCATCCCATTTTACGATAGAGCGAGATGCTTGAAATGGTAAAAATGCGGCTGCCCCAAGCTCGGTTCCTTTTTGAAAAATTAACTCTAGCTTGTCTCCTTTTGGCAGTCCACTTGCAATCGTCACGAACACAGGAAGTTCACTTGATGCCTCTACCCATTCTACAATAGCTGTCTCAACAAATTCACTGGTAATTTCATCAATTGAACATACTGCTGTTTTTCCGTTTACACAGCAATAAATGTGATCACCAGCTGACATACGCATTACTCTCGCAATGTGATGTACATCATCACCTACAATGCGAATCTTTGCTTCACTTACATGTTTTTCTTCTACAAAATAACGTTGCATATAATCACCTTAGTAGAGTTTCGTTCCTTTCGTAAGTCAACACTTACGAAAAGAACGAAACGTTATCATTTTTCATATAACAAACGGCAAGTCCCTCACCTTATAGTGAGAGACTCCCCTTTTCATTATAAACTAAAATCTATATTACGCATTTCGTGCAATAATTGCTACCCAATCATCCATTCGTAATACTTCTTCAATTGTAAATCCAGCTTTTTCTAACGCCTCAGAAATTACTTTTTCTTTCGCTGCAATAATACCAGATGTAATGAATAATCCACCTGATTTTACAACTCGTGCTGCATCTTCAGGGAATAGAAGAATAATTTCTGCTAATAAATTCGCTACGATTAAATCAACAGGTCCTTCAATACCTTCTAAAAGACTATTTTGTCCAACAGATACGATATCATCTGTTTTATTTAAACGTACATTCATTTCCGCACTTTCCACTGCAACTGGATCTAAATCGTATGCTTGAACAGAAGACGCACCTAATTTTGCCGCTGCAATACTAAGTACACCTGAACCCGTTCCTACATCAATGACAGTATCACCTGATTGAACTGTTTTTTCTAAAGCACGAATACACATCGTTGTTGTTGGATGAGTTCCTGTACCAAACGCCATACCCGGGTCTAATTCAATGATTTTTTCATCCAGAGAAGATGGTGTGTATTCTTCCCATGTCGGTACGATTGTGAATGTATCAGAAATTTGTACTGGATGGTAATACTTTTTCCAAGCAGTAGCCCAATCTTCTTCATTGACTTCGTTAATGGTAATATTTCCAGTACCAATTTCAATGTCGTAAGATGGAAGCACATCAATAGATGATTTTACACCCGCAATCGTTTCCTGTAAAGAATCCGTTTGTGGGAAATATGCTTTTACTAATACACCCTCTGCCGGGTATTCATCTGGGTTCAATGCATAAATTTCACCATATTGTTGCTCGCGCTCTTTCGTCAACTCTGCTGGATCCTCAATTGCAACTCCACTAGCACCAGCTTCATGTAAAATATGAGAGACAGCTTCTACTGCTTCTTCTGTTGTATGAATACTAACTTCTGACCATTTCACAATTTACCAACTCCATTTTTTATTTCCATTATTCCCCTTTGAAAGCACGTTTAAGCTTTCCGAATAAACTATCATCCTGCTCTTCTTGCCCTGCAAATTCACGTAATAAATCTTTTTGATGTGAATTTAATTTTGTTGGTACAACAACACGAACGACTACATATTGATCTCCTTGACCGTATCCACGTACGTTTGGAGCACCTTTTCCTTTTAAGCGGAATTCTGTTCCTGTTTGTGTTCCTGCTGGAATTTTCAGCTTCACTTTCCCATGAACAGTAGGAACTTCTACTTCAGCACCAAGTGCCATTTGCGCAAATGTTAATGGCATTTCGCAAATAATATGATCACCTTCACGCTCGAAGAATTCATGATTTCTTACATGAACAACTACATATAAATCTCCTGCCGGTCCACCATTTACGCCCGCTTCACCTTTTCCAGATACACGAATTTGTTGGCCATTATCAATACCAGCTGGAATCTTAACGTTAATTTTTTTACGCTTACGTACTTTACCTGAACCGTGACATGTCGTACATTTTTCTTTAATCATTTGACCAGTTCCTGAACAATGACCACAAGCTTGACGGTTTACAATACGACCAAACGGTGTATTTTGTTCTACACTTACTTGACCTGATCCTGAACAATGTTTACATGTTTCTTTTGAAGTTCCTGGTTTTGCCCCGCTACCTTTACAAGTATCACATGGATCTTCTACTGGAATTTCAACGTTTAACTCTTTACCAAAAATAGCTTCTTCAAAGTCTAAAGTGACTTGATATTGTAAGTCAGCACCTTGGCGCGGAGCATTTGGATCACGACGTCTGCCGCCACCGCCGCCGCCAAAGAACGAACTAAAGATATCTTCAAAACCAAAGCCACCGCCGAAGTCTCCTCCGCCACCGAAGCCTTGATTTGCACCAGCATGACCAAATTGATCGTACTGCGCACGCTTTTGATCATCGCTCAACACTTCGTATGCCTCTTGTACTTCTTTAAACTTTTCAATTGCATTTTCTTCTTTACTTACGTCTGGATGGTATTTTTTAGCCAAACGACGATACGCTTTTTTAATTTCATCTTTTGAAGCGCCCTGGCTAAGCCCAAGGACCTCATAATAGTCTCGTTTACTCATAAATTTGCAACCCCCGAATCTTTCACATAAACGTAATTTTAACACCGAAAGAAAGTGCTTTGCAACAAAGTTTCCTCACTTACAGTATGCAAGCTAAAAAACTTAAGATCCTCACACATTTCTCCTCATTTATGAAAAAAGCCAAAGCCAAGGCACGCTTGACTTTGACTTTTTGTCATCTTACTTATTATGTTTGTACTTAAATTACTTGTCTTCTTTTACTTCTTCAAATTCAGCGTCTACTACATTATCTTTTTTCGCGCCAGCGTCTTGTGCTCCTTGTGCACCTTCTGCTTGCCCTGCAGCTGCTTGAGCTTGCTCGTATAATTTAACGCTTAATTGTTGTACGATTTCTTGTAAAGCATCTTTTTTCGCACGGATTTCATCAAGATCGTTTTTCTCAATTGCCGCTTGCAACGCTTCTTTCGCTTCTGTCGCTTTTGTAACCTCAGCCGCATCTACTTTACCTTCTAAATCTTTTACAACTTTATCTGTTTGGAATACAAGTTGGTCAGCTTCATTACGAAGTTCAACTTCTTCCTTACGTTTTTGGTCAGCGTCAGCATTTGCTTCTGCTTCTTGTACCATACGATCTACTTCTTCATCAGAAAGACCTGAAGATGATTGAATTGTAATAGCTTGCTCTTTGCTTGTTCCTAAGTCTTTTGCACGTACGTTAACGATACCGTTCGCATCAATATCGAATGTTACTTCGATTTGTGGAATACCACGTGGTGCTGGTGGAAGATCCGTTAATTGGAAACGACCTAATGTTTTGTTGTCAGCTGACATTGGACGCTCACCTTGTAGTACATGAATGTCTACTGCCGGTTGGTTATCAGCAGCTGTTGAGAATACTTGTGACTTACTTGTTGGAATTGTAGTGTTACGCTCGATTAATTTCGTGAACACACCACCCATAGTTTCAATACCTAAAGAAAGTGGAGTTACGTCTAATAATAGTACGCCTTCTACATCACCAGTAAGTACGCCACCTTGAACCGCAGCACCTAATGCTACAACTTCATCAGGGTTTACGCCTTTGTATGGCTCTTTACCAGTTTCACGTTTAATAGCTTCTTGAACAGCTGGGATACGAGTAGATCCACCAACAAGGATAACTTTATCTAATTCACTTGGAGCAAAGCCAGCGTCTTTTAATGCACGACGAGTCGGCTCTAATGTTCTTTCAACAAGACCTGCTGAAAGCTCTTCGAATTTTGCTCTTGTTAACGTTAATTCTAAGTGTAATGGGCCAGCAGCTCCAGCACTAATGAATGGTAATGAAATTTGTGTTTGTGTTACACCTGAAAGATCTTTTTTCGCTTTTTCAGCTGCATCTTTCAAACGTTGAAGTGCCATTTTATCTTGGCTTAAATCAATGTTATTTTCTTTTTTGAATTCAGCTACTAAGTGATCGATGATAACTTGGTCAAAGTCATCTCCACCAAGGCGGTTGTCACCAGCAGTTGAAATAACTTCGAATGTGCCGTCTGCTAACTCAAGGATAGATACGTCAAATGTACCGCCACCTAAGTCATATACTAAGATTTTTTGCTCTTCATCTTGTTTTTCTAAACCGTAAGCAAGTGCTGCTGCTGTTGGTTCGTTAATAATACGCTCAACTTCTAAACCAGCGATACGACCAGCATCTTTCGTTGCTTGACGCTCTGCATCGTTGAAGTATGCAGGTACTGTAATAACAGCTTTCGTTACTGTTTCACCTAAGTATGCTTCAGCAGAAGCTTTTAAGTTTTGTAAAATGATTGCAGAAATTTCTTGAGGTGTAAAATCTTTACCTTCAACTTCTACTTTGTAGTCTGTACCCATATGACGTTTAACAGACATGATTGTATTTGGGTTTGTAATTGCTTGGCGCTTCGCAACTTCCCCAACTTGACGCTCTTCATTTTTGAAAGCTACAACAGAAGGTGTTGTACGGTTTCCTTCTGGATTTGGGATAACCTTTGGTTCTCCACCTTCCATAACAGCTACACAAGAGTTTGTTGTACCTAAGTCAATACCGATAATTTTACTCATGGCGAATCCTCCTACTTTTATGTAAATTATTGATTTACTTTTACCATTGATGGGCGAATCACACGGTCTTTTAGTTTATAACCTTTTTGGAATTCTTCAACTACCGCGTTTGATTCAAATTCACTGTCTTCCACTTGCATAATAGCTTGGTGTTCATTCGGATCAAACTGTTTACCAACAGCTTCAATCGCTTCCACACCTTCTTTAGTCAACGCTTCTAGCAATTGACGATGCACCATTTCCATACCTTGTAACAAGGATTTCGTTTGCTCGTCAGTCACTTCCACTTGCATCGCTCTTTCAAAATTATCAAGAGCTGGCAAAATATCTGAAACTAGACTTTGTGCTCTATATTTGTCAGCAGCCTGTTTATCCATTTGGACACGGCGCTTATAATTTTCAAAATCAGCTTGTAGACGTAATGTGCGACCTTCCGTTTCCGTTAGTTTCGCTTGTAACTCATCTACTTTTTCTTGTAAAAGAGCAGCCTCACTTTTTTCTTCTACAGTTTTTTCACTGTTTTCTGGCGTGACAGCTTCTTCAACTTGCGCTTCTTTCACTTCTTCTACCACTTGTTCGTTACGCTCTTCCACAATTTTCACCTCCTTAAAAGGTATTAGGTATCATGCTTAGCATGATTACCTAAGCATTATATATTACACACAGCAATGAAAATTTCATCACTTGAGCGAATGTATTACTCTCATTTACTTTTTAAGTCCGTCTGTAAACTGTCTTGTAAATAACTGCAGTAAACTAATTACACGAGAGTATTGCATTCTCGTCGGACCTAAAATTGCAATTGTTCCAAGTTGCTCTTCTCCAATCGAATACGTTGCAGAAATCAAACTGCAATCCTCCATTGCCGTAGAAGAATTTTCTCTACCAATTTTCACTTGAATTCCGACTTGTTTATGACGCAAAATGTCATAAAACGCAGCCTCATTATCAATCATCGTCAGCAAAGATCTTACTTTATGAATGTCATGGAACTCCGGTTGCGAAAGCATATTCGCTTTCCCTCCAAAGTATATCTTTTCCGATAACGGAACTTGAAATGTACCATCTAACATTTTTATCGCACTATCGTAATTATGAACATACCCACGTAAAACTGTAACAATCTCTTTAAAGATTTTATTATGAAGTTCTGCCATCGGTACACCAGATAGCTTTTCATTTAAAATGTTAACCATTTTTTCTAAATCTGATAAATCAACAGATTCCGGAACGGTAATCGTTTTACTTTGTACATGCCCTGTATCCGTTACAATAATAGCGACTGCTGTTTGACGATCAAGCGGCACAATTTGTACGTTTTTAAGTTTATTTGTGCTTAACTTAGGCCCTAGAACAATCGCCGTATAGCTCGTAAGCTCTGATAAAATTTGAGCAGATTGCTGTGCAACTTTTTCTGCTTCAAAAATTCTTTCAGCAAATAAATCTTTAATTTGTACAATTTCATCGTTCGGTAAGTTTTGCGGCGCTAAAAGATGGTCTACATAAAATCGGTATCCTTTCTCAGAAGGAACCCGTCCAGAAGAACTATGTGTTTTTTCAATAAAACCTAATTCTTCTAAATCAGCCATTTCATTTCGAATAGTAGCTGAACTAAATGTGATTTCTTCTTTTTTAGCCAACGTTCTAGACCCAACGGGCTGCGCTGATCCAATAAAGTCATCAATAATTGTTTGTAAAATTAAGAGCTGACGTTCCGTAAGCATCTCATCATCACCTCTGTTAGCACTCTTTGTCTTCGAGTGCTAAATCTATTAATAACTTACCAAAATTGACATTCAATTGTCAACGGAAACGTCACGAAATAATGAATTTTTTTCACGTTTATGAAACATTTAATTAGTCAATCAAAAATGACTGGAACACTTCATTCCCTAATAATTTCCCTTTTCGTGTTAAACGCACATATCCATCTCTTTCTTCAAGCAACCCTTGTTCTTGATTGCCTTGTAACTGCTTCGCGAAAACTTGATCCATCTCCATATTGAATTTCTTTTGGAATGCTATTTTAGAAACACCTTTTGTTTTTCGAAGTCCTAAAAACAACTCTTCTTCCATTTTTTCCTTCTCAGTCACTTCATGAACATCTAAATAAGGAAATCCTGTTTCATCAATTTTATTAAAATATTGCTTCAGCGGACCTACATTTTGAATACGTTCCCCATTTACATAACTATGAGCTCCAGCTCCAAAACCATAATACTCTTCATTATTCCAGTATGTGAGATTATGTCTACTTTTATTGTCACCTTTTGAGAAATTACTAATTTCATACTGGCTATAACCGTGTTTCTCCATTTCATCCATTACCATTTCATACATTTTCGCTTCATGGTCTTCACCCGGAAGACGCAATTTCCCTTTATTCATTAAGTTATAAAACACTGTTTTGGGTTCCACAATTAATGAATATGCCGAGAAATGTTGTACACCAAGCGTAAAAGCAATGTCTAATGTTTCCTTCACATCTTCTATCGTTTGTCCTGGCAAAGCATAAATAATATCTACATTAATATTTTTAAAGCCTACCTCTTGAGCTTCTCGAATCGCTAGGAATGCATCTTCCCTCGTATGCTTGCGCCCGATTTTCTCCAGCAGTTCATCACGGAACGTTTGCACACCAAAACTAATTCGATTCACTCCACCTTCTAGCAGTACATTCAACTTCTCTTTCGGCAGATCTCCTGGATTCGCTTCAAATGTCAATTCACAATTCGGAGCAAACGGACGCAAATGACGATTAATAATCTCGAGTAATTTTTTTGTCTGTTCCATATTTAATGCTGTCGGCGTTCCTCCACCAACAAAAATCGTTTTCATACTATCAAACGGTACTTTTTGAACCGTATTTATTATTTCTTTCTCTAAGTACTCTAAATATTGATCTACCGGTTGGCGTTCAATAAACACTTTATTAAAATCACAATAGTGACAAATATGCTGACAAAACGGAATATGAATATATGCAGCTTGTACCAAATATAACTCCTACCTTTCTAAAAAGAAAACCTCCGCACTCCGGAGGGTTCTCTACTTCTCTAACGTATTACGGATTTGTTCCATTCGCATTTTTCCCCAATCATACATCATTTCAACGATTGGTAAAAGTGACATGCCTAGTTCCGTCATATAATACTCAACACGAGGAGGAATTTCGGGATATACTGTTCGATCAACAATCCCATCTTCCATTAACTCTTTTAATTGGTTCGACAAAACTTTATGAGAAATGCTTGGGAATAACCGTTGTAATTCGCTAAAACGATGAGGCCCTTCCACACCAAGATGCCACAGTATCACAACTTTCCACTTTCCACTAATAATAGAAAGCGTCAATTCCTTTTCACAATTAAAATTACCTTTTTGTAGTTTCTCTTGAATATCTTTTCGAATATTTTCGGACATTAATAATCTCCTAACTCTGTATGAACTAAAAAGCTCTCTCACTATTGTAAATGAGAGATACTAAGATGTCTAAAAAGTAATGATACCGAAAAAAAGAAGCCGCATAAACGACTCCTTCTTTATTTTATATTAGTTGTCATCCATTTTCAGTACAGCCATGAATGCCTCTTGCGGTACTTCTACAGAACCAACAGACTTCATACGTTTTTTACCTTCTTTTTGCTTATCAAGAAGTTTACGCTTACGAGAAATGTCACCACCGTAACATTTTGCAAGTACGTTTTTACGCATCGCCTTAATTGTAGAACGTGCTACAACCTTGTTTCCAATAGTAGCTTGAATTGGCACTTCGAACTGTTGTCTTGGAATCAATTCTTTTAATTTCTCTACGATTACTTTACCACGGTCATACGCTGAATCACGGTGCACAATGAATGATAAAGCATCCACTTGTTCATTATTTAAAAGAATATCCATTTTCACAAGTTTAGACGGTTTATAACCAATTAACTCGTAGTCAAATGATGCATATCCTTTCGTATTTGATTTCAATTGATCGAAGAAGTCATATACGATTTCTGATAACGGGATTTCATATGTTAATGTAACACGCGTTTCATCTAAATATTGCATATCAATAAACGTTCCACGTTTACCTTGGCAAATTTCCATTACAGCTCCAACATAGTCATTCGGAACCATAATTGAAGCTTTAACAAACGGCTCTTCTACACGATCGATAGACTGTGGATCTGGCATATTAGATGGATTATCAACAATAACATCTTCACCGTTTGTTAAATAAACTTTATAAATAACGCTTGGCGCTGTTGTAATTAAGTCAATCTTAAATTCACGTTCAATACGTTCTTGAATGATTTCCATGTGAAGTAAACCTAAGAATCCACAACGGAAACCAAATCCTAGCGCTTGAGATGTTTCTGGTTCAAACTCAAGAGCAGAATCGTTTAACTCTAATTTTTCTAACGCATCACGTAAATCGTTATAACGAGCAGAATCAATTGGATACAGCCCACAGAATACCATCGGGTTTAATTTACGGTAACCTGGTAACGCCTCTGCAGCCGGACGTTTCGCATGTGTAATCGTATCCCCAACACGTGTATCACCTACGTTTTTAATAGATGCTGCTAAGAAACCTACATCACCTACAGTTAACTCATCACGCTGCGTTGTTTTCGGTGTAAATACACCTACTTCTGTTACTTCAAACTCTTTACCAGTTGCCATCATACGTACTTTATCGCCAACTTTTACCGTTCCGTTTACAACACGGATATATGCAATTACACCACGATATGGATCATATAAGGAATCGAAAATCATACATTGTAACGGCTCTTCTGAATCACCCGTCGGAGCTGGTACTTTTTCAACGATTTGTTCTAAAATGTCCTCAATACCAATGCCTGCTTTTGCCGAAGCAAGTACAGCTTCCGATGCATCTAAACCGATTACATCTTCTACCTCTTGACGTACGCGTTCTGGATCCGCACTTGGTAAATCGATTTTATTAATAACTGGTAAGATTTCTAAATTATTATCAAGCGCTAAATATACGTTTGCTAATGTTTGCGCCTCAATCCCTTGCGCTGCATCAACAACAAGAATTGCACCTTCACAAGCCGCTAAACTACGAGATACTTCGTACGTAAAATCGACGTGTCCTGGCGTATCGATCAAGTGAAGAATATACTCTTCACCGTCTTTCGCTTTATACGTTAATTGTACTGCATTTAATTTAATTGTAATACCGCGCTCACGCTCTAAATCCATAGAGTCAAGCAACTGAGCTTTCATTTCGCGCTGTGTTAACGCGTTTGTTTTCTCCAAAATACGGTCTGCCAACGTTGATTTCCCGTGGTCAATGTGAGCAATGATGGAGAAGTTACGAATTTTGGACTGTCTTTTTGCTCTTTCTTCTTTATTCATCTATGTTCTCAACTCCTAATAGTCTCGCCAATATACACTAGCACTGATTATATCAATAGAGCAGCAAAGATTCAATGAAAACTCGTGCTGCTTACAAGACAAATCATTCTATCTATATCTTATGCGAACAAACCATAAGAGACAAACCTTTTTCAAATTAAAAAACGGCTGTCGTACAAAACGATAAGACAACCGTTCTTCCTGCTACTCTTAGCTAAAAATCTCTTTCACTTTCCCAACAACTATATCCGTTCCAAACTTTGTTATTTCATAAGCAACACTTGCTATCGCCATACCAATTCCTTCTACGACATTAAAACTTCTTAAAATTTCTAATTGTTTTTGTTTCTCAATAGTTGAAAACGAACTTCCCAAAATTTCTGATTCAGCACTCGCACCCTCTGTCCCTGTCATATGAGCTATTTGTTCATACGACAGCTGCTGATAACCTTTCATACTTTTCAAACCATGATTAGCAAGCGCAACTCCTGCTATCATCATAAGTAAACATAAAACTGTACTACATATACACAGAAGTGCAAAACGACTTAAACTATCATCGTCTCTCCCCCTCAATGTGTATATGCTCCTGTATTATCTTGGTCAATTTGATGATGCAGCGCTGCATTTAACCCACTCGCTATTACATTTGCCATATCCTCTATAAAAGCATCTACTTCTTTTGGGGTCACCATTAAATTATGACCGAGAGGAGACAGTACTTCATAGATCAATTTTCTTTTTTCTTCTTCTTCCAACGTACCAATAGCACCTAAAAACATATTCCGACTTTTTTCATCCGGCATATCTTCTTCTGTTAATTTTTTCTTTTCTCCGAATGAAAATCCCGCTGGTAATAAAGACCGTGACGGCTTATGTCCCTCTTTCATCTCTCTTCCAAAGTGCTTCAAAATAAAATCGATCGTATCACTCGTAATAGAAACTGCGTCTACTACAGTTGGAACACCAATCGCAATAACAGGGATTCCTAATGTTTCTTTACTTAGCTCCTTACGTTTATTCCCAACACCAGATCCAGGATGAATCCCTGTATCCGAAATTTGTATCGTACTATTTACACGTTCAATAGAGCGTGCAGCTAACGCATCAATTGCAATTACAAAGTCTGGCTTCGTCTTCTCAATGATTCCATAAATAACATCGCTCGTTTCAATTCCTGTAATTCCCATTACTCCCGGACGAATTGCACTAACAGGCCTAAAACCTTCTTCTATACTTTCAGGCTGCAATTGAAACAAATGTCTCGTTACCAATACGTTTTCTACAACTATCGGTCCAAGTGCATCCGGTGTTACATTCCAATTCCCAAGACCAACAATTAAACAGCTCGCTTCTTTTGTAACGCCAACCTCTTCTAAGAAATAAGAAAATTCTTTCGCAAAAATACGCTCTACCTTTTGTTGCAGTTCCGTATCTTGTTGACGTATACCTTGCACTTCAAGCGTTAAATAATTTCCAGGTTTTTTACCCATCGATTCAGATGCAACTTCATCAATTGTGACTTTTGTAATTGTAATACCCTCTTCTTCCCTCTCTTTTACAATAACTCCTTGTACCCCTTCTTGTTCTTCTTGGCGTTCTTGCAACATTTGATGCGCTTCTACAGCAAGGTCAGTTCTAACACTATATTTACTTAAATCTAATGGTTCTTTCATCGTATCTCCTCCGTAATTCATAGTAAATATCGTTAGATTTCCCAAAGTTATATAAGGTCATTCTTTCCTTTACGTGAAATTTCATTGATATACTATTGCAATTCTCTTCACCGTTTGATAGAATATCACTTGTTCTATGTTAAGAATCGAGTCATTCGATTGCACCAGGGAGGTGAAAAGTATGGCAAACATCAAATCTGCTATCAAACGCGCTAAACTTAGCGAAGAGCGTCGTGCACATAACGCTTCTATCAAGTCTGACATGCGTTCTGCTGTTAAAACTGTAGAAGCTTTAGTTACTAATAACGATCTTGAAAATGCTAAAGAAGCTTTCAAAACTGCTTCTAAAAAACTTGACAAAGCAGCTCGTAAAGGTCTTATCCACCAAAACGCTGCAGCTCGTCAAAAATCTCGCTTAGCGAAACAAGTAAACGCGTAAGGCGTTTAAAAAACGATCCATTTGGATCGTTTTTTTATATACAAAAAAGTTCACGTAACAAGTACATGAACTTTTTTGTATCACTACATATGATTTAGCCGCAGCAGGAAAAACTCAAGCACAAGTTTCTTATCCATTTTCCCCGTCTTCATACTATAATCAGCTTCCGCTAATTCTATAATAACTTTTTTTAATTCTTCAAAAGAGAAAAACTTCGTTTGATTCATCGCCAACTTTACACGATACGGATGTACACCAATATGAGACGCGATTTGATTTTGTCCGTAACCACGTTGTTGCAACTCTTTCACTTGATGCAGCAAGCGGAATTGACTCACTAATAACGCAAGCAATTTAATCGGTTCTTCCTGCTGCGTAAATAATCCATCTAAAATTTGCATTGCACCCGCAATATCCTTTTTCACTACTTTTTCTGTCAAAGCAAATACATTTTGCTCCACAGACTTCGGCACAAGCTCTGTAACAAGTTTTGGTGTAATCTCTCCGCCCATACCAACGTATAACGTTAACTTGTCCATTTCCTTCGCCAACATCGTTACATTACTTCCCACAAGCTCTAATAACAAACTAACAGCTGCATTATCAATATGCACATGTACTTCATCAGCACGAGCACCAATCCATTTCTGAACATCTTGCACTTGCATCGCATTCGCTTCTACTACATCCGCTGTTTTCTTTAATAGTTTTGTAATTTTTTTTCGTTCATCGAGTTTTTCGTAAGGCGCAACAAAAACAAGAATAGAAAATGGAGAAGGTTCACCAATATATTCTTCTAAAATTTTTATATTTTGTTCTAACTTTTCTTTTTGTGAAGTTAAAAAAAGTGGTGATTTCATTAATAGTACTTTCCGTTCCCCAAAAAAAGGAAGTGTACGCGCATCCTCAACCACATCTTCTAAATACGATTCTTCCAAATCGTATGTCACAACATTAAATTCTCGATCTTCCTCTTCAAGTGCTTCTGTTGTAATAAGCTTTATTGTTTCATTTATAAAAAACGCTTCCGTTCCATACAGTAAATATAACGGAGCAAACTGCTTCTTTTTAATTTTTTTATGTATATCACTCATACTTTTTTCCTACTCCCTAACTTGGCAATATATATTTATACTAATGCCCTAGCTTTTGTTTTACAAGTACAAAGGAACAGGCTTTACAACCCGCCCCTTTATTTATATTAAACGCCACGCAATAAGTCCCGGGTTTCTTATTGGTGTGCGGTAATCACCTTCCCTTTATTATTCACAATAAAAATCCGAGTATAAGTGCCAACTCTTAACATGCTTGGAAACGAAAAACTCATGTCACTTAACGAACTAGAAAGTAGTAAAATACTCGGTTCCTCTTCATATGGAAATTGTAGATTTTTTTCTGACAATATTTTATACTAAAGTGGAATGTTGGGGAGGGATTCTAAATGAATGATTTTGAACAAAATGTTCAAAGTAAACGCAATGACGCTATTGATTCAGGGGTAGGATTTATCGTCTCATTTGGTTTTTTCGCAACACTTTTCATTATTGCAACTGTTATTAAATTCATCGGTTCTTAAAGGCTGCCATTTCATGGCAGTCTTCTCTTTTTCATCTATTATGTATTTCATCATATGTGATTTTACTTTTAAAGGTTCCGGTTTCCCCTTTAAAAACATAGGAAATAGCACCTTGTTTATCCGTTCGCCATATTTCAGTACCCATCTTCTCAAAACGCTCTATCACCTCCTTATCCGGATGTCCATACCTATTCCGTTCTCCCACAGAAACAATCGCTATACTAGGCTGTATAAGCCTCAAAAAAGGTGCTGTAGATGACGTTTTACTCCCATGATGCGCAACTTTTAAAACATCCGCCCGTAAATATGGATATGTCGATGCTAAAAGTTCCTCTCCCTCTTCTTCTAAATCACCTGTAAACAGCCATGTTAATCCTCCTAATTTGGCCCACATTACAATTGAAGAGTTATTTTCACTTTTTTCTTTCCCTTTCGGAGCTAGTATAAAAAATTCCGCTCCATTTATACTCCAACACTCCCCTTCTTCCACTATACTTATTTTCACTTCTTTTTCTAATGCTTTTTTCTTTAACACCTTTTCTAATACTGTCTCTTGTTTCTTTTGACCAAATACAACTTCTTTTACAGTTATATACGATAATAAATCCGATGCGGCACCTATATGATCCGCATCTCCATGCGTTATGATTAATTTATCAATTGTTTTCACACCTTCCTTTTGCAAAAAAGGAACAAGAATATCGTGACCAACAGAAAATTCATGCTTTTTCCGTTGCCATTCTTCTTTATTTATCCGAAGTGTTCCACCTGTATCAATAAGATAAACCCCTTTATCATATGGAAGTCGAATTAATATTGCATCACCTTGTCCAACATCAATAAATGTCACACTCCCACTCTCGCGAAAATACGGGTATACATAATGACACGTGCTAATAAAAAGAAAGCCACTCATGACTATGAACACAATTTTTTCGGCATCCCTCTTTCCAAGACGATCAATATACTAATAATTATCACACAATATACAACTATAAGAAGTATGGGTGTTTGCCCGAAAACTAGGCGGGTAAACGGTAATCTTTCACAGTAACTTAGTAAATTATTAGAAATAATTAAACCTACTGACAGTACATTCGCAAGTCCTTTTGCGAGAAATGGGATAATTGGTATAAATACCAGAATAATAATACTACATGGTAATACAATTATAGATAAAAATGGAACGTATATGAAGTTGAGGAAAATACTATATGGAGAAAAATAACCAAAATGATATAACAAAATCGGGGTACTAACGAGCTGCGAGATAATAGAAATATAAATAGCATTTCGAATTACTCCATTACTATGCCTTAGTAGTATCGGAGCAGATAAAATTAAAGCGAAACTACCTACAAATGAAAATTGAAATCCTATATTAAAAACAAGATATGGGTCGTATATAAGCATACATATAGCCGTTATACTTAAGGCATCTAAACTAGATAAGCGAACAGAACAAATGAAAGCAACCAACAATAAAACACCTGTTATAGAAGCTCTTATAACAGATGGTGATGCGCCTGCTATAATCATGTACACTGGAATACAAACAATTAGAAATACTGTCGCCATCTCCTTCGTCACACCACTTCTCAGTAAAACAAAGTAAACTATCACCATTAACAGAACAATATGCGACCCTGAAATCGCCAATAAATGCACAAGACCAAATTGCTGATACTGTTCTTCAACTTCAAACGTCATTTGTTGTCGGTCACCAAATAATAATGCATTCATAAAAGCACCTGATTGCTCTGGAAACATTTCTGTAACTTTAAAGATTATGTGCTGCCTATAAAAAAGAATCCATTGCACAAATGATAATGATGTTTTTTGGCACTCAGAAATATATGTAGCATGGAATATAAAATGAATATTTTGTTTATATAAATAATCTCGGTAATCAAAACCATGAAAATTCCGAGCAGTTTGCGGTTCTTTCCTCTCACCTTTGAATACACAGGATACTCCCGCATATAATTGTTGTAATTGTTTCTTTTCCAAGGCTGATTTCATTTTGTAACTTAACTGCACTGTATTTTTATTCTGATCTTCAAATTGAAAAGATAGGCGATCCCCATTAATAAGAGGTGTATTTTGTATCACCCCTCTTGTAGCTTCATAGGGCTCCCCTAGAGGCTTATTTTGTCCTTGAACACACGAAGTGTACATAGCACCACTAAAACACGCTATCATACAAAAAATGAAGGTTTTACGCGAAGTACGATATAAACAGAAGAAAACATATAAAACGAAACAACAAGCAATCCATAAAAATGACAAGGAAAAGGCGATTGCAATCCCCATTATAAAAGAGATTGCAATATAGCCCCATTGTTCATGCAACTTATACTCACTCCTTATAGCATCATTTTTGCTTTCGTGAATACATGCTGTAATTCTTCCATTGATAAATTATCTTTTTCGAAAGACGCAAATAATTCTTTTAACTCCGTATAACGTTTTTGCTCCTCTAATGCAGCAATATCATATTCTAGTGGAACGTGCTTCACTGTTACATTCGCTTGTTCAAATAACTCTATGGCGTATGGATGATTTTTATAATCCTGCGCATAATAAACCGCTGTAATACCACTTTGAATAATTGCCTTACAACATTGTAAACAAGGGAAATGCGTAACGTAAATTTCTGCTTCCTCTGTTTTCGCACCAAACTTGGCACATTGTAATAAAGCATTCATTTCTGCATGAATTGTACGAACACAATGATTATCAATGACATAGCATCCATCATCGATA
The DNA here is from genome assembly GCF_011066025.1 of Bacillus sp. EKM202B. Lineage (NCBI taxonomy): Bacteria > Bacillati > Bacillota > Bacilli > Caryophanales > Bacillaceae > Bacillus > Bacillus sp. EKM202B. Next base: position 65,148 of record NZ_JAAMNK010000025.1, read on the forward strand.
CAATGCACCCCACCTTTAATTGAACCATTATAGCCGCCAGCAATAATCCGCTTGTCACGAACGATTGTTGCCCCTACTGCAAGTCTTGTACATGTACTACGTAAAGATAACAAATGACTTTGCGTCATAAAATATTGATCCCACGAAATTCGTTCCATATTTTTCACCTTCTTTTTTGTCTACTTGTAGTGTAGCGAATGAAGAAAAACTTCGTCAATCTTTTACGGAATAATAATTTGATCTTTTATTTTTTCCAAAGACTTCACACCAATCCCATCAATCTCTAATAAATCTTCTATTTTCTGAAACGGACCATGTTCCTCTCGATATTTCAAAATACTTTCCGCTTTTCGAGAGCCAATGCCTGTGATTTTTTCAAGTTGCTCTTTAGAAGCTGCATTTATTTGAACTTTCCCTTCCCCCTTTGAAGAGGTAGCCACATCTTGCACTTGCTCATTTTTATTGGGTACATAAAGAATCATTTGGTCTTGTACAATTTGTGCTAAATTCACCTTCTTTATATCTGCCTCGGGCAAAAAACCACCCGCCTTTTCAACGGCATCCTTGAACCGATCCCCTTCTTTCATTTCATACACCCCCTCTTTAACAACGGCCCCTTTCATATCAATTAGTATTTTTTTCTGTTCCTTTGCATCTAATATTTTCGGTTTACTTTTTTTCTCTACATCTTTCGCCTGAACATCCGTTGCAATGACCGATCGCTCTGTATGCTGGTTTGTTTTCCAGAAAAAAAGAAAAAGTACAGTTACAATAATAGCTACTAACCCCAACCATTTTTTCGGAAAATCCCACATCATTTTACACCTCTAATCATAAATTTATAACATCATTCATATTGTTTAGGAGAAAGCTGTTACGAAGGAGGGATGAAACATTGAACATAGGAATTATAGGGACAGGAAACATGGGGAATATACTAATCGATGCATTTTTAGAGACCCGTGCTGTCAAACCTTCGTGCCTTACAATCATTAATCGGACGCCTGCCAAAGCATATCATATAAAGGAAAAATACCCTTCTATTCATATAGCCAAAACAATCCCAGAAGTACTCGAACAATCACAACTTATTTTTATTTGCGTTAAACCGAAAGATATATACCCTATCCTACAAAAATATGCTGAATATTTTTCTGATGAAAAGTGCTTAGTTTCTATCACAAGTCCAATATCTCCATCACAATTAGAGACACTTGTACCTTGCCACGTCGCACGTATCATTCCGAGCATTACAAACCGCGCCCTATCTGGCGCATCATTATTTACATTTGGAAGTAAATGCTCTGAAGAGTGGCAACAAAAACTACTTCGGCTATTCAAAAAAATTTCTACTCCACTTGTAATAGAAGAAGATATAACGCGCGTTTCATCTGATATAGCAAGCTGCGGCCCTGCATTCTTTAGTTATTTATTACAATGTTTCATTAACGCTGCTGTAGATAAAACAAATATTACACATGAAGAAGCTACTACTTTAGTAAGTGAAATGGTCGTTGGAATGGGGAAATTACTTGAAAAAGAGATTTTCACATTACCTACCTTACAAGAAAAGGTATGTGTCAAAGGCGGCGTTACAGGAGAAGGTATTCTAGTTTTAGAAGAACATGTTGGAGATATGTTTCATAAATTAATCGAACGGACACACGAGAAGTTTGATGAAGATTTAAAATGCGTTGATCAGCAATTCAATAAACACACATAATAAATACGCCATCGCCATTCCAAATCCTTTTTATTAATACGTATCTTTTTTATGCTACATTTTCACTAAAACTAGCATTTTTGTACTTTACATGTATCATCTTTTTAATATTCTAGAAATAAAATCAAATCTTTTCTAAAAAAACAAAAGCAACCTTATCGGTTGCTTTTGTTTTATCCATTCTTCTTCGCCATAAAAAAGATGCGCTCTGTTTGTTCTGTCACTTCAATTCGTTCAAAGTCTCCTGTGACGCGAAGCACTGTAAATCCAGCCTCTTCAAGCCATTTCGTTAATTCTTCAACCGAATATGCTCGTTGCACGTGACATTCATCAAAACGATGATATACATCTTCTTCTGGATCTTGTACAAAGAATGTCAAATCATGTTCCACACTATTGGATTCTTCTCCAGGGAAACAGTTCCAAATAAGTGATATTTCCTCGCCATTCACTGTATATGTTTCATTTTGAAATACGTGATGTATTTTATATAAAGAGTGTACGTCGAATAAAAACAAGCCATCTTGACGTAAATGATGGAAGACTCTTCTAAACGTTTCTTGCACTCCATCTTCTTGCAATACATAGTTTAACGAATCACAAAAGATTGTTACACAATCAAATTCACCAGGAACATCAAGTTCTCTCATATCTTGTTGGTAAAAAGGAAGAAAATAACCTTCTCCTCCTAATTTCTGCTGTGCGACAGTTAACATTTCTTCTGAAAGATCGACACCAGTTAAATCATAACCTTTTCGCATAAGCGGTAGTGTTACGTTACCAGTTCCACATGCTACATCAAGAATTTTTGCCTCTTTCATGCCCGCATGCTGCAAACTTTCCTCTGTGAACTCTACCCATTTATCATACGGGACATCATTCATCAGTTCGTCATACAGTAATGCAAATTGTTCGTATTTCATTGATCTAACTCTTCAGTAATATCTTCACGTGGTACATCGCCCCATAGACGCTCTAAATTGTAGTGATCACGCTCATCTTTATGGAATACATGAGCAACCACATCACCAAGGTCTACTAATACCCAACGAGCCTCATCAAAACCTTCCATACGTTGTACATTAATTTCGAATTCATGCGCCTTCGCTTTAATTTCACGCGCAATTGCTTGCACCTGTTTATCAGAGTTTCCGTGACAAATAATGAAATAGTCTGCAATTGGTGAAATCCCTTGCATATTTAGTACAACCATATCTTCTGCTCTCTTATCATCAGCTGCTTTTGCTGCTAATACTAATAAATCTTTATCTTTCATTTAATAATTTCCTCCTTGATAACTGCATTGTATGTTTGGAATGTTAATGGATAAATCGTTTGATCTTTTTCCATTAAAAATTGAATTGTTCGCTTTAAAGCAAACAGTAACGCTTGATTTATATCTTTATATGCGAGTTTTCTCGCTTCTTCTACACCAGGAAACTTACGCCCCGGCTCAATGTAATCTGCTACATAAATCACTTTATCTAACATCGTCATTTTCTCATGACCACTTGTATGGTATGTAATAGCTTGCAAAATTTCAGGATCCGTAATGCCTACTTCTTTTTCTACTAAGTATGCCCCAACAGGTGCATGCCATAACTCTTTGTTATAGTGAAGTAGATCCTTCGGCAAACCTTCCCTCTTAATAATCTCTTCCATTTCTGAAATCGCTCTACATTTTGCATAATCATGAAAGATAGCAGCTGTTTCTGCCTTTTTCTCATCTACATCATATAAACGAGCCAGTTCAATCGCTGTTTCCATTACACCTATTGTGTGTACATAACGCTTTTCATGCATTTGTTGTTTCACAATATGAAGTGCTTCCTCACGATTCATACAACCCATTCCTCTCGATATATACCTGTACTTTTTCCGGAAGTAAATATTTGCACGTTTTCTTCTCCATATACCTCTCACGTAACAAAGAAGAAGAAACTGCAAACTCTGGAATTTCCACTTTTACAATATTATAAGGCGTATGCAATGTATAACCTGGTCTCGTAACTCCAACGAAAGTTACAAGTGTAAGTAACTTTTCAATGTTATACCACTTTGGCAAATACTCAACCATATCTCCACCAATAATAAAGTGGAACTGCACATCCGGATACTTTTCCGTTAATTGTAACATAGTGTCATACGTATAAGATGGGCCTTCTCTGTTTAGCTCTTCTAAACAAATTGAAAAGTATGCTTCTTCCTCAGTCGCAAGCTCTAACATCTTTAAACGACTTTCTACACTTGTAATATTCCGCCCTTGTTTATGTGGCGGAATTTGATTTGGCAGGAACCATACTTCTTCCAAGTCCAAAGCGTGATATACTTCATTTGCAATTAGCAAATGCCCATAATGAGGCGGATCAAATGTACCGCCAATGATGCCAATTTTTCTCAAAAGAAACGCCCCTTCCTTTTACATACAGCAACTCTCTTCCTATCAATTCGAAGAGAGTTCACTGTTAATAAAAGTTCAATTGGTTTCGCTCTCTACATCATTAAGCACTAGCAATAAAAGTACCGCATGCTAATCTTTTTATCGAGGAAGCTTAATTTGTTTATTTTCTCTTGATTCTTTATATAAAACAATTGTGCTTCCAATTACTTGAACGATTTCAGCACGTGCACCTTGTGCAAGTTCTTCTGCAACTTCACGACGATCGAATTCACAATTTTGTAGCACGCTCACTTTAAATAATTCACGAACCTCTAATGCTTCTCCAATTTGTTTCACCATATTTTCATTTACGCCGCCTTTTCCAACCTGAAAAATTGGTGTTAAATGATGTGCCTGTGCACGTAAAAATCTTTTTTGTTTTCCTGTTAACATATAATTAGCCTCCAAGCTTTCTCATTACTAATTGTTTCATTCTATCAATATTTGGCACGCGTCCTGTCCACATTTCAAATGCAAGTGCCCCTTGATAAACAAACATATCAATACCATTTTGAATGATTGCACCTTGCTCTTTTGCCTCACATAAAATTTTCGTTTCAAATGGATTATAAATTATATCTGATACAATTGTTCCTTCTTTTAACGAACAAATTTGTAATGGCGTATGTTCGACATGCGGATGCATACCTCTTGTTGTCGTCTGAATGATAATATCATAATTCCCTTGTTCTTCTGTCGCTTTTTCTAACGATAAAGCAACAGAATGAACATCAGCCGCACATGCAGCAATAAGTTCTTTCGCCTTATCGACTGTACGATTTGCTACATCAATTTCTTTCACACCTACATCAGCAAGAGAAAAATAAATAGCTCGGCTAGCACCACCAGCGCCAAGTAATAAAATACGTTTCTCTTGAAGTGGTTCACTACTAATTGACTGTAAGGCTCGGACAAAACCGATTCCATCTGTATTGTAGCCAATTAATTTTCCATCCTTATGAACCACTGTATTTACTGCACCAATTTGCCTTGCTAGTGGGTCAATCTCATCCAAATAATCCATAATAGCAACTTTGTGCGGAGTTGTTACATTAAATCCTGAAATACCTAACGCTTTTAAACCTCTTACTGCTTCCCCTAGCCCTTCTTCTACAAGAAACGCATGATAATGGGCATCCATATTCAAGTGTTCAAATGCATCGTTATGCATAACGGGCGATAATGAATGTCCAATTGGATTTCCGATTACACCATATAATTGTTTCATAAATCCCTCTCCATATTAAATTAAAGATTTACGCAATGAAACACTTACTCCTTTTGGTACGTGAGCAACAATTTTTGCTCCTGATTCGTTTACAGTAACCCATCCTAATCCAGAGAATACAACGTCCGTTTTCGGTTCACGAATATTAAACTCGTATTTCACCAGCTCAGGCATATTTTCTAATTCTTCTGGTGTTGGCGGGCTTAGTAAATCTCCGGCATGATTTTTATACAATTCATCTGCTTTCTCAAGCTTTGTACGATGAATTGTTAAACGATTTGAGAAGTGACAAGTAAACGCACGACGACCACCACTTACATAATCAAAGCGTGCCAATCCACTAAAGAATAATGTTTGTTCCTCATTTAATTGGAATACCATCGGCTTAATTTCTTTTGTTGGTGTAATAAGCTTTAAGCTTTCCTTTCCAACATAATGAGCCATTTGATGGTGGTTAATAATACCTGGCGTATCATATAAAGAAGATTCTTCGTCTAATGGAATATCAATTAAGTCAAGTGTTGTTCCTGGGAAATGAGATGTTGTAATTACATTTTCAGTCTCATCACTAAATTCTTTAATCATACGATTAATAAATGTAGATTTTCCTACATTCGTACATCCAACAACGTAAACATCTTTGCCGTCGCGATAATACTCAATAGCATCCGCTAATTCAGCAATCCCTTGTCCCTTCGCTGCACTAATTAAAAAGACATCCTCTGGCTTTAATCCTAACTGCTTTGCACTATAGCGCATCCAATGCTTTACTTTATCATGTTTTACTGACTTAGGAATTAAATCCACCTTATTTCCTACAAGTAATACTTTATTATTTCCTACAAAACGATGTAAGCCAGGTAACCAGCTACCATTAAAATCAAAAATATCTACAATCTTGACTACTAATGCATCTGACCTTCCAATTCCATTTAGAATGCGTAGGAAGTCATCATCTGTTAGCGATACATCTTGAATTTCATTGTAATGTTTCAAGCGAAAACAGCGTTGACAAATCACTTGCTCTTTTTCTAAAGATGAGGCAGGCGCATACCCAACTTCATTTTTATTTTCTGTTTGAATTTCTACACCGCAACCAATACATTTAATTGTTTCAGTCAAACTTTATTCCTCCCAGTTAATTAAACCTTTTTTCTTCATATTTTTCATAATTCTTCGTTCAATTTTTCGATTAAAGCGAGTCACCAATCCATCAGTTTGCGCTACTGGCACAACTAAGATTGTATGAAGTCCTACACGATTTCCACCAAGCACATCTGTAAGCAACTGATCCCCAATTACTACAACTTCATCCGGCTGCAGGTGCATCTCTTGTATCGCACGCTTAAATGCACGAACAAATGGTTTACGTGCACTATGAATAAATGGAATATTTAATGGATCAGCAAAGTCTTTCACACGTTGCTCATTATTATTCGAAACGACCGTTACTTGAATGCCTTGCTCTTTCATTTTTAAAAACCACTCTTCAAGTTGCGGCGTTGCATTTGGACGATCCCATTCAATTAACGTGTTATCTAAATCAGTAATAACTCCTTTAATTCCACGTTTTTTCAAATCTTCTGGTTGAACATGATATACATTTTTCACATATTCATTTGGTAAAAATAATTTCAATTTCTTTCACCTCTTTGAGGATTTTTCATAAAATTTTTCGACAACATTTTTCGATATACAACCTGTGGATAAAATTGTACACACTTTCCACATTAATTTTTCAGTCAATTTGGAATTTACTAACAATCTATACACAATTTATCCACTGTGGCATGTGGATAACCACTTGTTTGTGACTGTCATATTTTTTTGGTACATTAAATGCAACAACGAATCAATCCTTATATTATTAGGAGGTGACTCACCTTGAAAACAAAACATATGGAACAGTTATCTACTGAGTTACTCACTGAGTCTTATTATAAAGCAAAAGAACTAAAATTAAATCCCGACTTCATTTTACTTATAAAACAAGAAATTATTAGACGCTCATTAGAGGACAAGCTTGCCAAATCTTCTTGAGTACATATAGATTACTAATAACCTGTAAAAAGAGCCATCCTACGATGGCTCTCGAATAAACAAGTACTCCCATCTAGGGGGATTTCATCATTAAGCATCTTTGTCCATAACTCTTATTTACGATTATAAAATCTTCTCTTTACTTGTGAGTTAATCGAGTAGCAATTTTTTCACCGAGACGAAGTTCTTGTCCGCTCTTCAAATTCTGCACTACTTCTATCATATCTTTTTCAAACAATAATACAACTGTTGAACCAAATGTAAAGTATGCCATTTCTTCACCTTTTTGAACAGTACTTCTTTCATGCAAAAGCTCAATACTATTAACAAACATAGCCCCTACTTTTACAAGTGCCATATGTTCGCCGTCACTATTCACTTCTGTAACAGAACGATAATTTTTTGACAGTGGTTCTTTACCGTATTCCATACCAGCTGCATTTACCGGATATGATTTTCTACCGAGTACAAATCTTTCAGTCACAGCCCCAGAAAGTGGACTATGAATGCGATGATAATGACTTGGACTCAAATAAATGACCATGTATGTACCGCCTGCATATCGCTTTGCACGTTCTTCATTACCTAGCATATCCACAATTGAATAACGCTTACCTTTAATATCAAATGTTTTTGTATCCTCAATAGGACCGTGGTCAGCAAAAACACCATCAACAGGGCTAACGATACTCGATGTATCTGTATCAATACTACGCTTTCCTTCTTTTAGCCTACGCGTAAATAAGTCATGCAATGTTCTATATTCCTTCAAACCCTTTTCCATCTCATCTTGATTAATTTGAAAAACTTTCGCATATGATGGAATTATGATGGAGCTCAAACGAGATTGTGCAAATTTACGTAATATATAAGAAGTAAAGCGACCATTTGTAAGTTCTATCATAAGTCGATATAATGTACGTCGCAAATTGCGAAACCTCCTAACCAGTCTATAACTTTAGTTTTCCCTTATTTTCTTTCTATATCATATGTAAAACTGGTTCTTATTCCCACATATCATATAGAACTGTTCATTATGCAAATCGAAAACTAAGTTAAGTATGGTATTATTCTTAAATTGTTTAGCACCCTCTAATATTACAGATAGAATCCGTCATTTTCAACAGTGAACATGTATTTCTTCTTAATACAACTCGTTTTCTTTCCTTATTTACAAAAAGAAAAGCAGCCCATTTTAAAATTTGGCTGCTTGCAATGCACATTATTCTTTCGCTTTTTTCTCTTTCTCTGCTCTTACAAATTCATGGAACATTTTCATTAACGCACGCTTTTCAATTCTTGATACGTAGCTCCTTGAAATACCAAGTGCCTTCGCAATCTCGCGCTGCGTTTTCTCCTTATCAAGCCCAAGTCCAAAGCGCTTTACGATAACTTCTTTCTCTCGTTCGTCTAAAATATCGATATACTCTTTAATCTTTTCTAACTCCATACTAAGCTGAATCATATCAATTACATCTTCAGACTCAGATTTTAATATATCAATAAGCGATATTTCATTCCCCTCTTTATCTTGCCCGATCGGATCATGAAGTGAAACGTCTTTTTTCGTTTTCTTTAGTACACGTAAATGCATCAAAATTTCGTTTTCAATACAGCGTGCTGCATACGTCGCAAGCTTTGTTCCTTTCCCTGCTGAATAACTCTCAATTGCTTTAATGAGCCCAATTGTACCAATTGAAATTAAATCTTCTGCATCTTCTCCTGTGTTTTCAAATTTTTTAACGATATGAGCTACAAGCCGTAAATTATGTTCAATTAAAAGATTTCTCGCTTGAGCATCACCTTGCTCCATTAACTCTAAGTACTTTCTCTCATCATCTGATGATAACGGCTGCGGGAACGCATTGTTCTTCACATAAGAAACAAAGACAAACACTTCTCGAACCATATATCCAATTGCGGCGAATAGACTCAAACCTTTCACCTCCGCCAAAATAGTGGTCTTTATTATGTGTATGTGGGCGTGAGGTTGTTTGTGTCTGTACGATATCATTCCAATATGTTTTTACGCATAATATTTGTCTCAAAAAGCTTTGCTACATATACTTAAACAAAAGATTGGAGAGTAGAATATGAAACATTTCATTACCCTCTTGTTCATAAGTAGCTGGTAAGAGATGAACTCCTTGTACGCTCTTGCAAGCTACTTGTACTACAAGGAGGGATTATACAAATATGAAATTTGAAAGAACACGTGCTTATACAAGGCACCAACGTCAGCGTACGATGCGCCGAAAGATGATTATCGTAAAACATGCATGGGGACATACACCTAAAACAGCTGGTATTTTTGCAAAAGGAAAAATTCACTGTTCCTGTGGAATGTGCACAACAAAGTGGAGAACAGAAGGACCACCTGCTAGTGTACAAAAGTGGTTATACAAAATCGATATATACGAAGAATAAATCGTTATTTCTAAAAAAAGGTCTTCTCTCGAAGACCTTTTCCTTATTCACTCCAAATTTTCTCCCCAGTATGCGCATCAATATAACGAATTTCTCGACTACAATCGAAGGATTCTTTATGATTTTCATCCGTTGTTTGTTTATACAGTAGTACGTAGTTCGTTTCCTCTACATCATTTTCTAAAAACCATTCTAAATTCACTCGCATGGCCCCTCTGTATATTTCTAGCGCTTTTTCTTTTGTTATTTTTATTGTTGTTTCATATGTAAGTAATTCTTTTATAAATTTGCTAGACTCTCCGGAGTAGTGCATCACAGCACCATTTTCTGCATTGATATTGACTCTAAATTGGTTATACTCTGCTGGAATACCATTCACATATACGGAAAAGGTAAACCTTTCAATCCCATCTTCTGCTTCTTCACGTTCTTCCCAAAGACGTAGATATTGTGTGACATCTGGAATAACTTGTTCCAAAAATTGAAGTGCTTTTTGTATGCATTCCTCTCTAGACAGTATTTGCTTTACTTCATTATCGTCTGTCAGTTTTATAAAACCAGTTAATTCATTGGTAGATTTATCAATCATAATGCCAACAAAATTATTATATTTTAACATCGGTAAATGCTTTTTAAAAAATTCATTCATTAAATATGGATTCTTTTCTTCTTTCTGTTTCTGTAATTCCTCTTTCGGAACAAATTTCATCCTTATTTCATAATCATTTTCCTTCTCAGCAACTTTTGTAAAATTTTCTTTATCCCAATCAAACAAATCGAATATATCATCTTGTCGAATACCTTTTTGCGGGTTTTCAACAGCTACAGTTAGAGGCAATTTATAATGATCTGTTCCAAACAAATCTTTACCTGTACTTGCATCAATAAACGCATGACTAGGTTCTGGTTCATATACAAGATGATACCCTTTTACTTCCTCACCATTTTCATATTTACATGAAGAATGTGTTAAATCTACAAATACAAGTCTCATATCTTGTCTAGCTTTCAGATTTTCTAAAACGACGTTCTCCTCAACAATTTCACTTGGCCATAACGGTTTTTTCTCAATAGCTTTTTGTCCATTATAACGAAAATGTACAACATTGCCTGAAGGATGAACTCGCACAACACACCCTGCATTCGGTAATGGGTAGCCATTCACTTCTTGCATATAATTTACTTCTTTCCACCCACGCCTGTCATCCTTAACCGTTATATATGTATAAAACTCATATCCTTCTTTTGTATATTTTTTTAAGAATGCATTTGCAATCTCTCTTGCTTTATTCTCATCTATCGCTTCCTTACCACTCGAAAAATAAATTTCATCATCTATACTAAATTCAATTAAATTACCAGTATGTCTATTCAACGTAATTTGTATCGTTCTCTCCTCATCCTCTTTATGCTCCCACCATACTAGATGATATGGGTCATCCACACCTTCTTGATCATCTACAACAAGCCTATATTCATCTGGAATGTCAATCATATGAGCCACTTGCTCTTTTCTTTCTTTATCTTTTTGATTCATCATACCTCTCCCTGTGTTACAATTTAAGGTAATTATAACAAACAAATCCAAAACTTATTAATAAAAAAAGACTAGAGAAATTGAAGTGCACCCCAATTGTTAGACACATAATTAACAATTGGAGGTGCATTTTTTATGGCTAAATTTTCTTCAAAAG
>NZ_JAAMNK010000026.1:0-63280 GCF_011066025.1 Bacillus sp. EKM202B
GCAAAATGGTACGGCAAACAAATCATTGTTGTGTCGAAAACATTTGCTTCCAGCCAATTATGTTCTTGTTGTGGATATCAAAACAAAGACGTTAAAAATCTAAACTTACGTAAATGGGACTGCCCTTCTTGTCTTACACACCATGATAGGGATATTAACGCAAGTATTAATCTAAAGAATGAAGCGATAAGGCTTCTAACCGTAAGGACTGTGGAGCTAGCCTAATAAATTAGAGTTCGATAGCACTCTTTACTTAGGAATCCCCCTCTTCTAAACGAAGTGAAAGTGGGGGTAGTTCAATTAGAGTATATTCTCGTTAAAATGTAGGTGATACGGCTTGTGTACTACCCAACACTTAGTATCCCTTACGAACTAACCCCCTTGTTCCAAAGGTTATTTCTTACGATTTATATCAATACTAATAACCGCATTGCTTCCTTTTTGATAGCTGCGTTATAGTCACGACTGACTGTGAGTCCACAGAAACACTCATTCGTGCGTTCAGATAATGACATTTCTTTTTTGTTTCCACAACGACAACACATCTTTGTAAAAGGAAACCATTTATATATCTTTACAAGCTGTTTTCCTTGTTCTTGTGGCTTATATGCTAAAAATGTCGTAAACATATCCTCCAACCGTTATCCGCTATACTCTTACCAAAGGGAAGTGCTCGTGACATTCCTTTCATATGCAAGTCTTCTATGGCTACAACGTCAAAATTCGCAGCTAATTCTCTTGACTTGTGATGAAGGAAATTTTTACGTTGATTGGCGACCTTTTCATGCAAATTCGCTACACGAATGCGTTGTTTATTCCAGCGCTCCTTCCTTTCACACGTTCAAGGAAGGAGGCTTCTTTCGGATAATACGTTAAATATGTAATAGCAAGGTTACGAATGGTTCCACCTGTTTCTCCCCTTTTTATACTGTCATAAAGTTTATTGAACTTTAAAGATACAACTTATTACTCAGAAAACCCCAAATACGAAAACTAAAATAAAAGATCATAAAGTGTATATATCATTAACAAAATTGTATTTTATGTAAATCCAAATTGTGCGGTTATATTATTACTATCGGCTTATTCTTAAATAAGAAAAAAATCATCTCGTTTTGTTTGTTTTTATCATTAACTTTAGATTTTACAATAATTTTTCTATTTTATTATATTTTATATTAATATTGTTATATATTTATATTCGAAATTATTATATATTGCATTTTAAAGGAGAATTTCGATGGATAACCTACTATTGAAAAAAGATTTAACAACAGATCAAATGGTTCTTGTTACTTCAGAGTTTGAGAAAAAGAAAAAATCAAAAGGACTTGCTTACCTAATTTGGTTTTTCCTAGGCGGACTTGGTGGACACCGCTACTACGCGCGTGATTTTGGTATGGCAATCGCTATGACACTGACTCTAGGCGGACTTGGTATTTGGGCTTTAATCGATGTTTTCTTTATTGGAAGCCGAATTGGTAAGAAAAATGAAATGTTAGAACGTGAAATTATTATGAAAGTTAAAAAGATGACTGCTTCAAAACGTTTATCTTCATAAAAAATCCTCCTTTGGGAGGTTTTTTTATACAAACACTTCAGTATATCCCTTAATTCCTTAGACTAATTTAACGTTTTTATTATCTAAATTTAAAAATAAAAGGTTGGGGGGATTAAATTTATATATATTTTTACTTTAAGTATATAAATTTCCTTAACCAAAACTAAGAAAGTATTAAATCATACTTGATTAAATAGAAAAACCACACTTATGAATAGAAATTTCATTCGTTACATTTGTACACTCGCGTTTTGATAACTATCCGTTGCATTTAGCTTTGTCCCTATTTTGGAATAAGTAAAAAAGTACCCATCCAATTGTGATACACATAAAAATTGGATGGGTACTTCATTACACATTCTCTATTCTGTTTTTATTGATATAGACGAATTTTATACATTTCATGGTGATACAAACTATAGTACCGAATTAAATAATTTTAGAATATTACTACGTAATTCACTCAATTTAAGAAAATAAAATTCCACAAACCTTTGATGATAGCTTCTTGGTTTATCGGATAGAACATATGTATGAAAAAACGCAGCATAATATCAGTTTTTCTAACCTTGTAAATGACTTAATATATATCTTTGCGTATTTATGTCTTGGCTTTTTAATGCCGTTACTAATTCTCGATTAACATCTGATACAGGTAATGGTTCTCCATATGTATCAAATAATCTTATACCCAACTTACTTAAAATCCGTATATTATTAAGATTCCTACTCTCTTGTGTATAACTAATAATATTGCGTAAATTAATCCCAAAACTTATCATAAACTAACGCTCCTTCTTCAATGTAAATAGATATGGATATACTTCTATTTATTTTCGAGGAATCCCTTGAAGCTTAATAAGCCCTACGTATTTCTCAATACCATAACAGTATAAGCTCTCTCTTTTTCTACTATAGTGCTACGCCACCTTTTATAAGAAGTATTCAATAGACAACAGTTAATAAATCAAAATCAAAAAAAGTATTAACAAAACTTGTACTGGCTTAACTATACTTTTTCAAATTTAAAAGCATGTACATTATTATAATTCAGAATATTCTGTATATTAGTGAAAAAAATCGTAGTTAAATTTAATTTATCTAATTCCTGTTATTATCAGAATAAGCCTTTACAGAGAAATGGGGGATATTATGACTGTTCAAGAAAAAAGTAATAAGCAATTGATGGAATTATTACATGAATGGTATGAAGAAATTCGTTTATATCATGTAAAAGAAGCAAAACAGACATATCTACAAGTAAAAGAACGTTTAAAGGAAATAGAAACAGACCAATATGTATCATTCTATTATTCCCTACTGAATTTTAGATATAAAGTCTTGGTAGATGGAATGAGTATTACAAAAGATTCTTTTAATCAAATAGAAAAACTCCCTAATATTAAAGAGGAATTTTCATTTTTAGCTTACTATTATTATTTCTTTAAGGCAATCCACTCTACAATTTTAGCAAATTATACTGAAGCGAAAACACACTATGAAAAGGCAAAAGAACTTTTAATTGATATACCTGATGAAGTAGAAAAAGCCGAGTTTGAGTATAGATTTTCAACTTACTGTTATCAATCTTATCAACCATTTGAAGCGATTCAACATGTAGTAAAATCCAAAGAAATATACCGGAATCATGTAGGCTATGAAATTAATATTGCTTTATGCGACAATGTATATGGACTGGCTTGTATAGATCTAAGAGAATTTGAAAGAGCGGAAGAATGTCTCAATACGGTTATTGATGTTTGTAAGAAGTATGATGAAGAACAATTATTATTACGAGTACGATCCAATTTAGGCTGGTTATATAATATTCAAGATTTATATCCATTGGCGATTAGACAGAGTTCTGAAATTATAAATATCATACCGAACCATTTTAAAGCATTATTTGTCTTAGCAAGAGCATATTATAAATTAGAAGGCGTTGAAACAGCAAAAGCATATATCGAGCAAGGAATAAAGTATACAAATGAATCAGGAAATGAGGAATATAAGCATCGTTTCGCAGTTTTAAATGAACTAATCACAGAACTACCTAGAATTAAACTAGAAAAAGTTGTTACTGATGCAATTTCTTATTTTGAAAAAGAGGACATGTGGGATTGTGTAAAAGAATATGCAGAGATTTTAGCACTCCAATTTTACGAGGCAAATAATCATGTTAAAGCGAGCAAATATTTCTATATTAGTAATAATGCTGATAAGAAACATTTGAGAAAAGGAGCGTTAAAGTAATGAAAAAAATAAAAAAAGTGTTATTGAGTATGGTAGTAGTAAGTGCATTAGCATGTAGCATGATTAGTTTAAATGTATCACAAAACTCTTCGTTTAATGGTGGAGATACGCCAGCACCAACAAAACCGATTGTCTCTAGCGGGGTATCTATTGATTAACGAAATACATTTTTCTCGCTTCGGAAATCAGAAAATTCAGCCTCTTAATCCTTAAAAAATGTTGAATAAAATGGATAAAATATCGAACCCCTAGTCCGAAACACATTTGTTTCGGACTATTCACGTTCTTCTATCAACTTTTCTATATAATTGTGAGCAGAATGAAAAATATCAAAAAGTTGATTGAGAAAAAGCATTGCTAAAATCTTCAGCAATGCTTTACGATTAGACGTACCATGATAATGAGGATCTACTTTCTTTTATTCATGAGTACTATAGGTTCATATATATTTACTTTAATTTCAAGATACGTTCTATTTCCTCTACACTCAACTTACTTGCTTTTGCAATAGTTTCAAGTGGTACGCCAATTTCATGCATTCCTCGGATCATTTGCATCTTACCTTGCTCAATGCCTTTTTCCATGCCCTTTTGTTCTGCATGCGCTAGCTTAGCCTGTTCATCTAGAAGTAATTTCTCTCGAGCTTCATATGCTGTTCGGAAAGAAGAGTCATGGCTCATATTTTCCCATTTATTTATTGCCTTTTGTAAGATTGGATCTTGATTCATTGCAATCTCCTCCAACGTTTGAGTTAAATGTTCATCTTCATGTGCTGGTAATAATAACATCCAACGAACAAATGTATTTTCCCAAAACTTTATTTTCGTTTATTCTTTTTCTGGCCAAATTTTCGTGTTTGGTTCTAATAACCACTTGTGGTCTTCCTCCATGATACGATCATTCCATGGGTTATTCTCAAGATGTCGAATCATCCAACAAAAATACATTGCATATCCAGGCGCAGTTGCTTGCGGATGGTCTAGTTCACCTGGAATTGTAATAAAACTATTATGTACAACGCGATAAGCATCCTCACCTACCATCGCACATCCAAATCCCTGTGGCTTGTTAAAGCGATAATAATATACCTCCGGTTGATCATGGTGATGCGGTGGATAACTGGACCATCTGCCTGGATAAGAAATAACTTCTCCTACAACCATGTTAGAATATGCTGCATTATTATAATCAAAAATTGTCCGAATAACACGCTGGGCTGTTCCCTCCCATACGCCTTCTCCAGCTACAACACTTTGACACTCATTTGGAGTATACAACTTAGACTCAAATTCTTGATTATTATCTGTTTTTTGAACAAGCACTTCACTATCTGAAAGAGCAGTAATTGTAACTTTCACATTTTTAGCCACATGTAAACACCAAGGGTTTTCTTCAAAAACAGACTGTCTTTGAATAACTTGTTCCATTCCTTCCCACTCTAGACGTATTGTCCCTTCTAGTAAAAGTACTGCCGTTTCATTCTTATTATCAAATAACAGCTCTTCTTTTCCATTAGACATCTTATATATGCCTATATCCATTAACATATCACTGCAATGACCGTTCATTTCTGTTAATACATTATATCCTTCATTTAATTCACCTAATTTACCTAACATGATGTTCTCCTCCTTTTTTAACGTATTCCCCGAAAGAATTCTCCTTCCTCAAGCGTGTGAAGGGCGTAGCCCTACGATAGGTGGGAGATGACTTTCGGTTTGGCATAGCCAAAAACTTTTGATAAACTTGCTATATGAAGTTCTTTGATAACTTGATATAGAAGGTTGCAGGAAGAAAATAGAGTGCGAAAACCAAGCCATTCGGTTCCTGTGTAAAATATCAACCGTACCAAAAGAGCATCCATGCGTTGGACATCTAGGGGTGGAACACCCCGAAGTAACGCTCAGGGAGACGAAAGGTTACTTTCGTCGTGGAACTGAGAAGCTCCCACTTCAAGCTTTGCTAAGTGGCGAGTAGTTCACTGGCTACTCTATCATTCTCTACCTTTGTCAGCTAACTAAATTATGAGTTCCTTCTATTATTTAATGAAGAAAGCTTTTCTGGTTGTGCTTTGTTTTCACTTCCGAAAATGAGCATATGATTTTTAACGTTTTCGTATGCGGCCTCAATTACATCTTGATGATACGTAAAGTAATCTGAATAAGGAGTATTTAGGACAGCAGTGTTAACCGTAGAAACTATATTCTGAAACGTCGCTGTTGCTACATTAATTTTTCGAACACCATGTTGAATACATTGCTTGAAATCCTCTGGGCTAATGCCAGACCCACCATGTAATACTAAAGGAATATCGACTATCCCATTAATCTCCTGCAAGCGGTCTAATCGTAAATCAGGGTCTCCATTGTACATCCCGTGCGCATTTCCAATCGCAACAGCTAACGCATCAACATCTGTTTCTTCTGCAAATCTTTTTGCTTCTTTAGTACTTGTCAGCATCATTTCAATATCTTCTGATCCGTCCTCACTACCACCTACTCTGCCAATCTCAGCCTCTACTGTCGCTCCGTACTGTTTCGCAAGCTCCACAACTTCTTTTGTCCTTTGGATATTCTCTTCTAACGGATAGTGAGAGCCATCAAACATAACCGAACTAAAACCAATTTCTAATGTCTCTTTAATTTTTTCAAACGTCATACCGTGATCAAAGTGAACTGCTACTGGAACAGTTGCTTTTTTCGCTGCAGCTACCATCAAAGGACCAATCATATGAATGGGCGAATGATTCAAACGAACTTCCGCAATTTGTAGAATGAGCGGGGAACGTAACTCTTCAGCTGCTTGAATAGCTCCCATTACCATTTCCATATTAGCGACACTAAAAGCTCCAACCCCATAATTCTCTTGATTTGCTTTAATTAAAATATCTTTCATTTGAACTAATGGCATTACATACTCCCCTATTTCAATATTATTTATTAAATGTAAAACCAACCGTCACGTCTTTTTACCCCTTTTGTAAGAAGACATGTTGATTACCGTACCATTTACTTAGGGATAATCTTAAAATGCTTAAATTACAAACCTGCTTTTTCTTGTATAAATTTTCGAGCTTTTAATGCGTATTCAAAAGGATTCGCTAAAGCTGGATCTTGCTCTGCTTCTACCACAAACCATCCTTTATAATCAGAGTTTGCAAGGATAGTAAACACTTCATCAAATCCAATTACGCCATCCCCAGGGACTGTAAATGCCCCATTCTTCACTGCCTGTAAGAAGCTCAATTCGTTTTCCTTTACAGCATCTACTACTTCCTGGCGAATATCTTTTAAATGTACATGTTTAATACGAGGTAAATATTTTTTCAAAACATAAAGCGGCTCTTCTCCTGAAAAAACAAGATGACCTGTATCAAAAAGTAGGGATACAAGATCTGGATTCGTCATATCCATTAACTTTTCAATTTCTGCCGTTGTTTGAACACCCGTACCCATATGGTGATGGTATACAATATGTAGCCCCTTTTCCTGAGCTAATTTACCGAGGTGATGTAACCCATCCGCTAGCTTTTCCCACTCTTCTTCTGTAAAAACAGGCTTATTTTTAAATAGTGGTACATCCATTAAACCTTGAATACTATGCCCTTGCTCTGAAACAACGATGACTTTTGCACCCATGTCATGCAAGAAATCCCTATGCTTAATAAATTCTTCTACCGTCTCTTCAATCGGCTTCGTTGTTAAAAACGTACTAAACCATGCACTAGCAATCTCCAAGTTTCGTAATTCCAAAGATTTTTTTAATACAACTGTATTTCTCGGGTATTTATTCCCTACTTCACTTCCATTAAATCCAGCTAGTGCCATCTCACTAATACATTGTTCAAACGTATTTTCTGCTCCTAGCTCCGGCATATCATCATTTGTCCAAGCAATTGGTGCAATTCCAAGCTTAATTGTATTTTCTTTGAACATCCCCTTGTCTCTCCTCTTTACAAAATGTTATAGAATCTTGCCAACTTCTCTTATCTGTTCGTTAAAAAGAGAGCTTCCTAGACAATATGCATGTAGATAAAAAGCTCTCTTTGTATCCTAATCTAATATGATCTTGCTTTTTGCAAGTTACTTACTTTACTCTCATACGAAGCTTGTACACTTGGACTATTAGATACTTCTGCAACACCTACATGCCACCATGAATCGTATCCATTTGTCATTGTTTTTGGTAATACTTTAATATCAAATAATGTAGAAACCGTTTGTTTTTTTGCATCCTTAAGTGCTTCCCGTAATTGTTCTATCGATGTAACGCGATATGTTTTTACACCATATCCAGCCGCACTTGCTGCAAAATCAATTTTCATAATAGCCCCGTTTAATTTACGAGTTTCCTGGTTTCGGTAGCGAAACTCTGTTCCAAAGCTCCCCATTCCATTGCCCATTTGTAAGTTATTAATGCAGCCAAATCCGGAGTTATCAAACAATAAGACGTTAATTTTTTTGTTTTCTTGAAGACTTGTGACAAGCTCAGAATGAAGCATTTGGTAACTGCCATCCCCTACCATTGCATATACTTCTTTCGATGGTTCAGCGAGCTTTGCACCCAGTGCGCCGGCAACCTCATAACCCATGCAAGAGTAACCATACTCCATGTGATATGTATTAGATTTATTTGTTGCCCACATTCTTTGTAAATCACCCGGAAGACTTCCTGCCGCACCAACAATAATTGCATCTTCATCAAGTAATGTATTGATTTGTCCAATGACTGCGGTCTGTGTTAATTGTGTACCAAGTGCGTCTACATACTCATTTAAATTCTCATCGAAATGACCTTCAACTTCTGGTTTAAAATCTTGATCTGTAAAGCGAACATTATGTAGACGTGCTAATTCTTTTTCCCAAGCCTCTTTTGCATCAGCGATTTCTACTGTGTAACTAGATTGATAATCAATTGCTTGCAGTTCATCTATTAGAGCAAGAAGCGCTTCTTTTGCATCTGCTATCACCTTCAATGCATCGAGCTTGTTCGCATGGAATTCCGAAATATTGATGTTTAAAAACTCAACCTCTTCATTCTGGAATAATTGCTTAGATGCCGTTGTAAAATCGGTAAATCTCGTCCCAATTCCAATAACAAGATCCGCTTCCTTTGCAATTG
Organism: Bacillus sp. EKM202B; assembly: GCF_011066025.1. Lineage (NCBI taxonomy): Bacteria > Bacillati > Bacillota > Bacilli > Caryophanales > Bacillaceae > Bacillus > Bacillus sp. EKM202B. The sequence continues at coordinate 8,936 of NZ_JAAMNK010000026.1, forward strand.
TATTGGCTGCTAAATTGCCAGTTACCCCAATGCCGCCAAGATTATATGGATGATTGCTTTCTATCGCGCTTTTCCCAGCTTGTGTTTCCCCAAATGGAATGCGGAATGCCTCAGCAAACTGTTTCAGTTCCTCTGCAGCTTCTGCGTACCTTACACCACCACCGCAAATGATAATTGGCTTTTTCTTTCTCTTAATCATTTCAACGGCTTCCGCTAAGCTGGCTTTTGTAGGTAGACGACGTTCAATTCGGTGAACACGTTTTTGGAAGAAGTAACTTGGAAAATCCCACGCTTCCCCTTGGACATCTTGTGGTAAACAAATTGTTACAGCTCCTGTATCTGCCGGATTCGTTAAAACACGCATGGCTTGAATCATAGCTGTCATCAATTGTTCCGGACGGTTCACCCGATCCCAATACTTACTTACCGCACGAAAAGCATCATTAGTAGAAATAGATAAGTCATGCGTTTGTTCAATTTGTTGAAGAACAGGATCAGGTTGTCTCGTTGCAAATACATCACCTGGAAGTAGTAAAACGGGAATATTATTTGCAGAAGCAGTTGCAGCAGAAGTAATCATATTTGCTGATCCAGGACCAACAGAAGAAGTACATGCCATAATTTGTTTTCTATGTCTTTGTTTTGCAAAGGCCATCGCAGCATTTGCCATTCCTTGTTCATTTCTCCCTTGATATACTTCTAATTCCCCTGCGTCTTCTTCTAAAGCTTGACCTAGGCCAACTACATTTCCATGACCAAAAATCGTAAAGATTCCTTTAATAAACTTTTGTTGCTTTCCATCAAACTCTACGTATTGCTGATTCAAAAATTTCACCAAAGCTTGCGCCGTCGTCATTCTAACAGTTTGCATATTGTTTGCTCCTTTCTAGTTCTATCAGTCATTCTGCATATGAAAAAGGAGTATCAGGAATTTGATAGACTCCTAATACTTCCTTCTTATGTTTTACTACTTCCGTTACTTTCGCTTACAAGCAACTAGAGAGATTCTACTTCTCTCTTAATGATTACTTTTCCCAACGAGATGTAAGCATTTTCTTTCTTGTATAAAACTCAACGCCGTCCGTACCGTTCGCATGAAGATCACCATAGAAAGAGTCTTTCCAGCCAGAAAACGGGAAGAATGCCATTGGCGCTGGTACCCCAACATTTACACCTAACATACCTGATTCAATTGTTTCACGGAATTGACGTACACTTGCCCCGCTATCTGTATAAATGCAAGCTCCATTTGCAAAGCGAGACTCATTCGCAATTTCAATCGCTTCATCTAATGATTTCACACGAACAATTGATAAAACAGGAGCAAAAATCTCATCTTGCCAGATTTTCATTTCTTTTGTAACATGGTCAAAAATTGTTGGGCCAACGAAGTAACCAGCTCCTTTTACAGCTTTATCTTCGCGTCCATCACGAACTAATGTAGCGCCCTGTTCTACACCTGAATCGATGTAACCAATTGTACGCTCTTTATGGTTATCACGAATAACTGGTCCTAAGAATACATCTTCATCAAGACCATTACCAATCACAATTTTATTTGCTTCTTCTACTAGTCTTCCAACTAGTTGATCAGCAATTTCTTCTTCTACTGTTACAACAGAAGCAGCCATACAACGCTCACCAGCTGAACCGAACGCAGCACTAATAATTTGCTTTGTTGCTAGTTCAAGATTCGCATCATGTAATACAATGGAATGGTTTTTTGCACCCGCTAATGCTTGAACGCGTTTTAAGTTTTCTGTTCCGTTTTTGTATACATATTCTGCAACTGGCTGAGAACCTACAAATGAAATTGCCTTCACTAATTTATGTTCCAGAAGACCGTTTACTACATCGTGTGCGCCATTTACGATATTTAATACGCCTTTAGGTACACCAGCCTCTTCAGCTAATTCCGCTAATTTCGCCGCTAGAAGTGGTGTACGCTCTGAAGGTTTTAACACAAATGTATTACCGCAAGCAATCGCAAGTGGGAACATCCAGCACGGAACCATCATCGGGAAGTTAAAAGGTGTAATTCCGCCTATAACACCAATTGGGTAACGATACATACCAGATTCTATACCTGTCGCAATATCAGGAAGCTGTTTTCCCATCATTAATGTAGGAGCACCCGCTGCAAACTCCACACACTCAATACCACGAAGAACTTCACCGTAAGCTTCGTTATAGCTTTTTCCGTTTTCAATCGTAATAAGTTTCGCTAACTCTTCCCAGTTATCTACTAATAATTGTTGATATTTAAATAGAATACGAGCACGTTTTGGCACAGCTGTTTTGGACCAAGATTTGAATGCTTCATTTGCTGCTAATACAGCTTGTTCAACATCTACTTTTGTTGAAAGTGGTACCTGGGCGATTACTTCTCCTGTTGCAGGATTATATACGGCTTCCATCTTCGTTGAAGAAGATTCTACCCATTCGCCGCCAATGTAGTTTTTTACAATTTGTGCTGTTTGTACTGTCATATTCATTCTCTCCCTTTTATGTAATGTAGAAGCGTACATAAGATACGCACTTACTTGATTACTCATTTATGATGTTTCTATACAATTTCCTCAGCCGTTTCCATGAATGCAGAAATCTCTGTCCTTGTTGGCATTGCATCCGAACAGCTATGTTTAGAAATAACGATTGAAGCAGAAGCGCCACCTAGTCGCATCGCTTGAGGAATCTCAAGCCCTTGCATTAGGCCATAAATAAACGCAGAAGCATACGAGTCACCAGCGCCAAACGTCTTTAATACCTTTGTTTTAAAGATACCGCCTCGGTGTGATTGACCGTCTCTCGTATAAGCGATTGAACCATCCCCGCCGTGCTTAATTACGACGATTTTCGCATGATGAGAAAACCATCTTTCAGCCGTAACTTGGTCATTAGATTGTTCATAGTTTAATAGTTTTTCCATCATATCGAATTCTTCACGCGTTCCAATAATGACATCAGATTTTTCAGCCGCTAGATTGTAATACACAGCCGTTTCAGCTTCTGACTGCCATGTATAAGGGCGGTAATCCACATCAAAAAATACGACTACATCGTGCTTACGCGCATATTCTAGCGCTAAAAATACTGCCTCGCGAGAAGGACTTTTCGCTAAAGCTGTTCCTGAAATTAAGAGAGCTTTTGATTGTTTAATATAGTCCTCAGATACTTCTGTTGGATCAAGATTTAAGTCTGCGACATTGTCGCGGTACATTAAAATGCTGCAATCTTCCGGGCTTTTAATTTCTGTAAAAGCTAGACCTGTCACTGCACCAGTGCGATCAATACATATCTGACCTGTATTAATATTGTTGTCCTTTAAGTACCCTGTAATAAAGCGGCCCATTTGATCATCGGACACTTTACCGATAAATCCTGTTTGTAAACCAAGACGTGCCGCACCAATCGCGATATTTGCAGGAGATCCCCCCACATATTTAGTAAATGTTCTCGTTTCTTCCATAGGACGTTGTGTTTCATTGGCATTTAAATCAACGCATAAACGTCCAACTGCAATTAGGTCTAATGGACAATCTTCTTTAAAAATAAGTGGATTCATTGTTTCTACCTCCCATGCTTTATGAAAGAGTGAATGATATGGTACATATTTTTATAAACCTACTATTCATTACTCTTTATCTACCTATAAGTAAGCGCTCTCTTTATTGATTTAATGCAGGCTGTTTATGTTCAATTTGAACAGGTTTTCCTGTTAGTAATGATTCCTTCGCAGCTTTCGCAATTCTTTCTGCCTGTAACCCATCATTACCACTGCAAATAACAGCTTGTCCTTCTATAATTGACTTTGTAAATTGTGTTACTTCCTCAATGTAAGCCTGCGTGTAGCGCTCTAAGAAGAAATAAAGTGGCTTATCTTTTACAACACCTTCTGTTTTTGACACTTGCACAGTTGTTGGGCAGCAATTATCCGCAGCGACCGCCCCTTTTTCACCAAACACTTCAACACGCTGGTCATATCCATAAACCGCTTGGCGGCTATTATCAATTACCCCTAAAGCTCCATTCGCAAATTTCAATGTGACAATTGCTGTATCAACATCATTTACTTCCTGAATGGACGGATCAATTAATGTTGTTCCATATGCAAATACTTCAACAACTTCACTATTCATCACATACCTAGCCATATCAAAATCATGAATCATCATATCCATAAACAAGCCACCTGAAGAACTAACATATTTTATACTCGGCGGTTGTGGATCTCTAGACGTAATTTTTAAAATATGTGGGTGTCCCACTTCTCCTTGTTGAATAAGATCATAGACTTTCCTGAAGTTAGGATCAAAACGGCGATTAAAACCTACTTGAAGAGATACCCCTTGTTCTTTTACCACTTCTAATGCATCTAATGTTTCTTCTACTGAGAAACTAACAGGCTTTTCGCAGAAAATATGTTTTTTCGCAAGTGCCGCTTCTTTAATAATTTGCGCATGTGTATTTGTTGGTGAACAAATGAATACAGCATCAATTTCTGGATCTTCTAATAAATCCTGATAGTTAGTTGTCAAAGTGGAAATTCCTTTGTCTGCAGCCCACTTTTCTAGATGACTTATCACTACATCTGAAACCGCTTTAATTTTTACTTGTGGCATAAGCTGCAAATTATCAACATGCAGTTTCCCTATTCGTCCAGCACCAATAATCCCAATCGTTAAAACATTCATATGATTTCTCCCTCTTTATTTAAATTTAAGAAACAAAATGAAAGTCTATAAGGTTTAGCACACCAAATTTAGTTAAGCGCTTTCCCTATTTTTCTTCATTATACACACTTGATTCTAAATTGAAAACATTTTTATTTTTTTGAATACTTTTCTTTTCATCCGAATTTCAAATTTCGTGAGTAATCGTAATCCATGCATCAACAAAGTAATAATAAGAAACAAATAATCTAAACAGCTACAAAAATACTCTTTTAAAATACTGATATAACAAAGGAAATTAAGCCTTTTAAATAGTAAACTCCCATCTATAATTTATTTCTTTCTTTTCATACTCACAATTATTTTAGTGTCCGATAAGTAAATAGATTGCACCCTATGAAAGAAAGTTGTAAATTGTCAAAAAATTTCATTGACGACCTCATAATGTAAGCGTATACTTTTTTTATCAAAAAGAATTAAGCGCTTAACCAAAAATAATTTATCGGTGGTGGGAGAATGAACGCAATTGGTTCAAACAAAACATTTATGGACAAGATTGGTATCCCTTCTAATTTAACTTGGGGATACATAGGGATTATTGTTTTTATGATTGGGGATGGTTTAGAACAAGGATGGTTATCCCCTTATCTCGTTGAGAATGGCTTAACGCTAGAACACGCTGCTTTTCTGTTTACGATTTACGGAATTACTGTATCTGCTTCTTCCTGGTTTTCGGGGGTATTTGTACAAATGTGGGGACCAAGAAAAGTAATGACGTTTGGTTTAGTCTCATTCATTTTAGGTTCCATTGGGTTCATCGGTATAGGAATTCAACATATGAATTATCCCGTAATATTACTTTGCTACGCTCTACGAGGATTTGGTTATCCCTTATTTGCTTATTCTTTCTTAGTTTGGGTATCTTACAGTACTCCGCAGCAAATGCTTTCAAGAGCAGTTGGCTGGTTCTGGTTCGTCTTCCAGCTTGGGCTTAGTGTTATTGGAGCCTTTTATTCTAGCTATATGGTTCCTAAGATTGGGGAAATCGCTACTTTATGGAGCGCCTTAATTTTTGTTGTCGTCGGGGGATTATTCTCAATTGTTGTAAATAAGGACAGATTTAAAGCACAAACCGTAAGCGCTAACAAATCAAGCGAACTACTAAAGGGCATTACCATCGCATTTGAAAATCCTAAAGTTGGGATAGGTGGTATTGTTAAAATTATAAATTCAGCCGCTCAGTTTGGATTTGTTGTTTTCCTGCCTACCTATATGATGAAATATAATTTTACGATGACTGAATGGCTTCAGATTTGGGGTACTCTATTCTTTGTAAATATGGTGTTTAATATTATTTTTGGTATTGTTGGGGACAAGTTTGGTTGGGTAAATACAATTAAATGGTTCGGAGGAGTTGGTTGCGGGATTGTAACTCTTGCACTCTATTATGTACCACAAATGGTAGGACATAATTATTGGGCAATATTATTTGTTGCCTGTTGCTACGGAGCAACTCTTGCCGGTTATGTACCTCTTACAGCATTAGTCCCATCTTTATCTCCTGAAAACAAAGGAGCGGCAATGTCTGTCTTAAATTTAGGTTCAGGATTATCGGCATTCGTTGGTCCATTAGTAGTAACTGCATTCATCGGTCCATTAGGGGTAGGCGGCGTGATGTGGATCTTTGCTGGCTTGTACTTCTTTGGCGCATTTTTAACTCATTTCCTTACTATTCCAAAGGAAAATGAGATGAAGCAGGATTTAAATACGAAAAGTGGAGAGCAATTCTCAGTATAAATTCTAAATAAAAAGAAGGTCATCATAACTGCACATGGTTACGATGACCTTCTTTTCTTTACATTCAAGTGGGCTATTAAAAAAGTTTTCATGTAATATCCTTTACTGAGGATCTCTCTACTAACTGAGGAATAATAGTAATTTTTTGCTTAGCATGCTCCTTCATTTCCATCGTTTTTAGCAGTTGTTCAAACGTACAGGTCGCCATTTGTGTAATTGGCTGTTCAATTGTTGTTAACCCTGGATCTGCAATCTCGGCATAGATTGTATTATCAAATCCGATAATTGATAAATCTTCCGGAATTGAAAACCCTTGTTTTCTTGCTTCATTCATAAGACATATAGCAATTAAATCTGTACACGCAAAAACCGCTGTAGGTCTGTTAGGCAAATTAAGTAGTTCTTTACTTGCACGTTTGCTATCTTCAACCGTCGAATAGCAGCTAATGATAGCATCATCAGCTAATGAAATCCCTGAATCCGTAAGAGCTTGTTTGAAACCATTCAGTCTCCCTAAGCTACTTTTTCTATCCTTCTCCATCATAATCGTTAATGATGTATGGCCTTTCTGCGTCAGATAATTCCCAGCTAAATAGCCTCCCCTCATATCATCCGTTGTTACAACATGAGTTGTGATGGAAGGATGATCTACAGTGAATAAAACAAGTGGCAAATCTCGGTTCACGATTTTTTTAACTAGTTTATAATCATTTAGCTCCGTCGCAATAATAATGCCATCTACTTGCTTTTTAAATAATAAATCAATGTATTCGTGCTCACGTTTTGTTTGATGGTCTGTACTACATAAAATGAGTGTATACCCTGATTCTCGCGCACTATTTTCAAAAGCTCTTGCTACTTCTGCAAAAAATGGGTTTGAGATATCTGGGACTAGTACCCCAATCGTATATGTTTTTTTACCTGTTAACGCTGCTGCTACACTACTTGGCTGGTAATCTAATTCATCCATTACTTTATTTACCTTGTTTATTGTTTTTTCACTAATACGCCCAGTTTGATTAATTACTTTGGATACAGTTGCTATTGATACACCTGCTTTTTCCGCAACATCATAAATTGTTGGTTTCACTTTGATTGTCCCTTCTTAATCATCTTTTTCTATATTTTATCATAAATATATTTTGCTTCTTGGTACACACAAGGAAATCTTTTAAAATTTGTAAGTACTTCTTTCGTTAGGCGTAGTTTCTCTCATTTACATAACTACTTGATCCAAGTGGATATGTAAATGAGAGAAACATCATAATGAATGAGAAAAATAAAAAAGCCTTAGAACCCTCTATCTAAGTCGGGATCCAAGGCTTTCTTTTGAAATGATATTGGATTTCTATTTATTTCTGCTCAGATGATAATTTCTATAAATGAATACTAACTAAAACGTTAATGATTATATAGTTTAGAGATAATCTTTTGTATCATTTAAGAGTTTTATATATTCTTTCATTTCAAATCGCTGTAATTCATAATTTATATGTTCATGTCCATGTTCAATGAAGTTCTTAGATTCAAAAAGATTTATTTCACCTAATATTTGATTTAAATCTTTTGTAAATTGCAAAGCTCCATTCAAATTTTTGGGGACATCTCTAGATGATACAATAATAAAATCATCGAATCTATAATGTGTAAACCTAATATTTTTATTGCACCTTTTCCAATTTACATTTGCTTCTGGGATATTTGTTAGTAGTAATGAAAAAGCAGTATACCAAATTTCTGTATTTCCACAATAATCGGTAATTTCGATATAACGATGATAACGTAACAACTTTTTTTCATATTTTCTCTTTTCTTCATCAAATTTCCCATTTGCAGAAAAATATGAATACCATGCTGTAGATGAAAAGTCGAGAGTGTTTTGATTAGCATATTTTTTGGGATGCTTATATTTATATTTAAATTTTTTAATAACAGGACCACTTCTATTTGTTCCTATGTATTCTCGTTTTCCAATATCATCAAAAATTTGGGACCGATATATCCCTCCTAACAAAGGAACTATTTTAAAATCATAATCTAATTTAATTTCTTCAGAAGATGCGGAGTTGTCTACTTTAACTGATATTCTGGAAGTAAACATATATCTTTTTAGTATATTTTTCTCTTGATAAAAAACATTATAATTTCCTCTTTGATTATAACTATTTAATCTTGAAATTCTTCTGTTCAAAAAAAGTGTTATTGTTGCGATAAATAAAGATACAATTGCAATCCCATTTTTCATCAAAAATCCACTGATCATCTTTATACTCATTCGTAGCCTCCTTAATGCTATAAAAACAATGATATTCTACCTTATCTATTTCTCAATATAAAAGTGATATCGTCACCTTATTAAAATGGTTTAATACTATTTTTTTCTATCATTAAATGTCCACTACATAGATAATGGATATTTTAATTATATCAATTTTTTATAAACAAAAAACGCTAAATATATTAGTATTCCATTTCTCCGATTTCTTCGTTTTTCGATACTTAATTTTGGGGGTTATGAGACATTAATTATATTTATGAAAACATGAATTAAAGAAAATAACCTATTTATCTGTTAAATGCTTGTCTAGATTTTTATATAGTTATTAATTATTTTTACAAATAAAAAAAATAAGAAGATCCATACGTGTAAACACTTTAGAATCTTCTTATTCCTCCATTGACACTCTTCACTATAGTTGGCTTATAACCTTTTATTATATAATCCCCTTTTTCATTAGACTTACATAGCTGTTATCTCCAATAAAACAAAATAAACATTCATACTTTTCAAAATGATAGTTGATATCTAAAATAAAAGACACCCATATTCAATTGGATGTCTTTAAAAAATTATTTAACTTGTTTTTGTAGAATTTCTTTTAATTCTCGCACAGTCTCGGAAAATTCATCAATTCTTATCGTGCACATTTCGATAGTTTTTTCAGTATCGATAACTTCCCACACAGGATGAATAGCTTTTTCCTCCTGTTTCGGATACAGCAATATACACCTTTGAACTTCATTATACGCAGTTACATACGCATACATTTGATAAATGTCACTCTGTATATAACTGCTTCTTCCATTATTTGTTGCACTTTTCCACTTCGTATCCATGATTATCATATTATCAATCACAAAATCTGGTTTTAATAAAATATTCTGGCGTCCACTCTTCTTGTTACGTAATAACCTCTTCTCCGCATGTTGACTGATTATTTTATTATTACCAACAGCCTCTTGTAATGCTACTTCAATATATTTTTCAAACAATATATTCATTTGAAATAAGAAAGAGAACGATGATGCTCCTCGCCCTTTACTATAAATCGTTGCCCGCTCAACAATTAGCTTAGCAAATAAAGCAGCTTGACGAAAACGTTCATTCTGTCGGTTAAATGTAATACTTTTTAATTCCTTCTCTGTGAAATACACTACATCCACAGGTTCTAAGTAGCCTAAACAGCGCTCAAGATAAAGTTTTAAAGTATGTATTTTTGTATGCTTTTTTACAATGAGCAATGCACATTTAAATAGCTGATTTAAAGAGTTATTTTCCGTATATTCATCAAATGCACAATATGCTTTTGTTTTTTGAAATACATTCTTATAAATGTGTTTACTAAGCTCGAGTTTGCCACGCAGAGTATTTAAATTTTCTTCATGGCGCTCGTATGTTTTAAAAGTCCCTTTTCTGAGTTCACTCAGCAAACGAGTAAGAAATGTAGCAAGAAATGCCGTAAGCAGTTCCCCTCTATCTTCACCATTTAGTACTTCTTCATAAAATGAAACCGGCAAAAATCCTGTAACCGAAAGCATTCTTAGCAATGCCTTTCGATCGTCAATAGGTGCGAGTTTTATTTTCGGAATAATTTCGTATCTCACATCTGAACATTGTATCACGCCAACATAATTAATAAAGCGAAGTCGTTTATACCTCTGATCAATCACCTGTTCATTAGGATATTTTTCTTCAATATACCGTATAAGCTCATCAAATTGGTCTACTGTAATGTCATTTTCTGTAATCCACTCATACGCCTCACGCACCATAATTGTCTTATTCATAAATCGCTATTAGCTCTTGTGCTGTTAATTTTCGTTTTACTCGGTACAGTGTGGGAATATAAATAGATGGATTTTGTTTAAACAGTTCATTTACATTAACTTCTTCTTTATAAACAATATATTGATCTTCTTTTGAACTCCCAATTCCACCCAAAACAAGGCCGATCTTTTCCCAATCATCATAAAAATACTCTTGTAATAGTGGAATGATTTTCGTTTGAAAAATAGCTATAACTTCATTATCAGTTTTCGCGTTGATAAAATACGCATGCCCAATCATATGATCGCGGTCATACAGTACTTCAATCCGCTTATTAATAACAGAAAGCATTTCAGCAAGATCAATTTCTTCGCCAATCGATTCAAGAAGATCAGTATTTGGCATGATTTCTTCAAACACAAAGCGACGGCGTAACGCTGTATCAAGCAGTGCAATGGAACGATCTGCCGTATTCATTGTCCCTATTACATATAAGTTGGGTGGTAATGTAAACTTTTCTTTTGAATAAGGTAGCTCAACAATCAATTCATTACTTTGTGTTAAACGCTTATCCTCTTCAAGTAACGTTAACAGCTCACCAAAAATCTTAGAAATATTACCTCGGTTCATTTCATCAATAATTACAACATGATTTTTCGCATTCGAATAATCAAAGGAACCGTTTTCCAGCAATGCCTTTTGAATAATTACCTTTTTCTCTTCTCCCTCAACCTCAATTTTTTCTTCTTCTGTTGTATCTTCCATTTTTTCTAATATCCAGTTTAGTACAGACCAATATCTCGTCTGATTACACCCACCAATCGCCTCACAAACAAACATAATATTATTCTTCCAATCAATATCATGCTCCTGAACATAGCGATACAGATTTAGTAAACGATTCTTTGAAACTATTGAACTAGTTTTTACATCTTCACTCGTTACAACGATATTGTTTTGCTCTGATATGTATGAAATGAAATTTGTCGTTCCTGTTTTTGATTCAAATTGAATATTATTCTTCAATCCGTTTTCAACTAGGTAATCATAAAGTTGCTCAAAACGAACTTCATTCGAAAAGTCCTGACTTGTACTTTGAATCCCTTCATACATAGCTTCAAGCGCTGCTTCTTTCAAAATACCATCCGTTGGCACAAAATTCCCTTTTCCATCAGATTTCAAGCCTTCTATAAAATCTTCATATCCATAGGACTGATGGAATGTCACGAGATGAATGTTCCCTTCTTTAGTTAAACGTGAAAATTCTTGTTGCAATGCCTCTCGTCCATTTGCTTTCAGTTCCTCATATGTTCTTTTATCAATTAATTCAAGAGCACGTTCAACAATTTGATATGTTTTCCCCGTTCCAGGTGGACCAAAAAATACATAGTTTCTTGGATCTATATCTAATATTTCACTAGATTCTTGGGGCGTATTGCTAATTTCCTTTCCCTGCATAAATACTAAGTTAATTACATTCTTATTTTTCACTTCATTTAATGTACTACGATAACCTCCGTAACCTATGAACTCTCTCTCTTCAGTATTAATCCACTCAACAGGAAGTAGATGTCCGTACTCTTCAGAGAATTCATAACCATCAATAGTATCTTTGGTAATTTTTCCAACAGCACTAACTCGTAACACCGATCTTGTCTTCCCATCAACCTTACGAGTAAATGATGTTTTTAGGGCAACTAGGTCCCCTTCTTTCATTTTTAAAAATTGCTTTAATGCTTTTTGTCCTGCTGATGTTTCTTCCTTCTCATCTATGATATCTTCAATATTTTCTTCTTCTAAAAGAGAAGATAAATCCTCATGTAAAAAGCCTATCGCTATGCAATTGTTTTTCAATAAAAAATCTTGAATGGAACGATCTTTTCCATATGTATGTCCAGCTAGCCAATAGCTTAAATTCTTATCAAGCGCTTTATCTCGTTCTGAAAATGTATCCCAAATAAATCTTGAAATTTTTTCATTAGACCAACCTAAAAAAACATTGTCTTTCTTAATAGCATGCAACACTGCATGATTCAACTCAATTGCATTTTGAGGAGTAAGCAATTCATCTTTTATATGTAATTCCTTCCCAAGCTCAATCAATATTGGTGGTGAATAAATATTAAAAAATTTCTCTGGAACATAAATATTTAAAATTTTTAGCAGTACCATATTATAAATTGGTAAATTTAATTTAAGAATTTCAGAGATTTGGCTTTCCTTTGCAAGTCGTATTGCCTCACAAACCCCTTCTTTTAGCACTCTAAATTCTTCTTGTAACTGTTCATCTTTTAATACCACTTTTTGTTTACCATAACTTTTACAGTACTCACCAGTTTTAGCAAGATAAATACCGAATTTAGCAGAATTGGCTCCGCCAATGCCGCCTAAAATATTTTTTCGCTCAAGCCAGTAATTGAAACAATCTTTTGTTTTAGTATTGGCATATTCTTCTATGGTTAGATTTCTTAAGGATTCTAACGGAAAACGTTTTACGAATTCTTGGCGCCCCGATTCTTTTTCAGCAAGTAATGAAATATCGGGTTCAAATTGAGTAACTTTTTGGGTCACGATTTGAAGCTTCATCTTGGAAATTACCCCCATTTAATTTTATAGATTAATTATAGAATATGAGGAAAAAAGAAGGAAGTAATTGGGTGAAGATTAATAGATTTTGTGGATTAGGTTTGAAGAATGAAAAGTAGTTACTTTCCATAACTTAGCTAGGAGAGCGCCACCTTGACAGGGTGGAGGTCGTGAGTTCGAGCCTCTCCGGGGTCATACTGATAGAAACCGTGTCAAATTAACGTTTGATGCGGTTTTTATTTGTTTACTTTCATACTCCAAAATACCAGTGGTCACAGAATTGGTCACATTACCTACAAAATCTCTTCTATTTTGTTAACTGCATCTTCTTGCATCGTTGGCAATACATGTGAGTAAGTGTCTAATGTAATTTTGATATTACTATGTCCTAAGCGTTCAGAAATCACCTTCACATTCACACCTTTCGCTAATAGCAAAGTTGCATGTGTATGACGTAAATCATGAAAGCGAATCTTTGGCACAGCTGCTTTCTTAATCAAAGCGTTTAGACTTCTTCTAACATTAGCAGGATTAATTGGCGTTCCAGAAGGAGTACACATCACCAAGTCATTGTCTTGGTATTCTTCACCTTGACTTAGCTTCTCTTTTAATACGGCTGCTCTGTGTCTCTTTAGCTTTGCTACTGTGGATACAGGTAATAGTATCTTTCTTAAACTTGATTTCGTCTTTCCTCCAACCAAGAACGTCTTCCCGTCATGACTTAACGTTTGACTAATAGTTAAATACCCTTTTTCTAAATCAACATCTTTCCATCGTAATCCTAGCAATTCACCTTGTCTCATTCCAGTTACAAGAGCCATATGAAAGACGATAGAATACCTGCTATCCTGCGCAGCTTTCAAAAACAACTGCACTTCCTGTTCATTCCATACAGTTAACTGTTCCTTATCACTTTTAGGCAACTTAGTTTTAGCTGCGACATTTTTGGTAATCAGCTCCAAATCTATTGCATGCTCAAGAGAGTTCCGAATGATTTTGATTATCTTCTCGATTGTTCCTCTCTTTAAACTTTCGTTCCGCAGCGAATTGACGTAGTTTTGCATATGTAATGATGTTAACTTAGCTAGTTTGATATTACCTAAAGAAGGAATGATACGACTGTTTAAATACCCTTTCAACACTTTCGCTGTTTGGATACCCACACTGTGCTTCTTCGTATTAAACCAACTCTCAAGATATTCACCATAAAGTAGCTTACTAGGCTCTACATATGTCCCAGTATGAACTTCTGAAAGTATCATTGTTAATGCATTTTCTGCTTCTTTTTTGGTAGTAAATCCTCTCTTCTTCTTTTGTTTTCTTTTACTTGTTAAAGGGTCAATACCAATGTCTACAATATAAAAATACTTTCCTGTTTTCTTATCTTTTTTGACGCTTCCTGTCATTGTTAAGAACCTCCTTGGAGTCCTTAACTGTGCTGTATATGGTAATTTAATTATAACAGATAACTCTTCTTATGGCTTGAAGAGCATTGATACTACTACATTTACCACCATTTTAGTGACCAATATTGTAACTGGAAAATATGCTCTTGAGGCTGTGAATAAGGTTTCCTTTAATTGTATCTTCAATTTTCAAATCAAAAAGACAGCAGGTAGCAAAAAACCTGCTGTCTTCTATTTTATAATAGGATAAATACTGCACCCTTTGGAATCAAATTTAATCCTTTATGAAAGTTTTATGTAACCTTTCGATTTTTGTCCAATCTTTCGTATATTTAGACAACTCATCTAACAGTTCATATTTAATAAATAGTTTAAAAGCTTCCTCATCTTTACAATCCTTTGGCATAGGGTCAAGAGATACGACTACAGCAAGCATTTCTAAAAAAGAAAACAGTCTATAAAAGTTTATAGGAATAAAATACTCCTTATTTATCCCATGAAGTATACTATGACGGTTTAATGTATGGTCTGAATCCGATTTATAAAGATAATCAAGTCCATAAGTCTCGAAAGAAATGAACATGTCCATAGCTTCATCTATTCGTCTCACAAGGTTGTCTAACACATAGTCTGATGGAATAATTAATTTCTTCCGCTCTTTGTAGTTGTAAAGTAAAACGTTATCTCTCCATTGCTTTTTTCCATGCTTTAATACGGTTTCAAATGGGCTTGATGACCCTTTTTTGGCATAAGATAAGTTGTTTTGATTGCAGTATTCCCTAGCTATACCCTCAATTATTGTTAAAAGTAAGGTTATCGCTGCCGCAATATGTTTATTAAAGAAGCACTCTATAGCTTCATTAATCAAAGAAAGATGATTATTAAAAAGGGTGATGTTCTTATATGTACTTGTTAGCTGTGAAGCAAAATATGCTGGCGTATAGGTTTCTTTGAAAAGTCCTGCTACATCATTTTGTTGTTTTTTCTTTAATAAATCATATATTATTCTTTTTTGAATGTATGGTGGTATAACCCAGTTATGTTCACGCAGTAAATTTTCTCCTAATGTTTCATCTACCATAGATATAATTTCTGCAGAAGTTTTAAGTGGAATAATATAACTATGAGTTTCATCTTTTGGAATCAGAATCCCCTTTAATTCCCAAGTTCTTCCCCATTCAGCAATTTTAATGTCTTGCAAATTGTTAAACCTATCTTTCATTTCAGACAATACCTGTTCTTCAGATAAACTTTTCTCCTTAAGAACCCCTTTGTAATAACCATAGTAACTGTTTAATACTTTGTCGTTATTCACTAATAATCCCCATTCTTTCTTAATTTACAGGACGAATCTTAACTTCCTTGATTAACTCTTACTACGTGAGGATTTCATTTATCTCAATATACTTCTCTTTCTTCCTCACTCCATAAATATAATTCCAAAAACCTCTAACTCATTCACCATAATTCACAAAAATTGTTTCATTGTACCTCTTGCCTATTTTAATGCTTCTTCAGTAAGAGGGAACATAATTAGATTTACATTCCACGATTAGAACAGGAACGAGAAAATCTTCATTATCTTCTGCTTAAACCACAATATATAGTAATATGTAATATAAACGTTTTAACCACTCGGATATTCAACAACTTCTGTATAGACTTTATAAAATCAAAATTTTTTTAGTTGTCTTTATGAGAACAACTAAAAGATAGTATGTTTCTATTCTTATAAAAACCTTTAATGATTTTAACTGTGAGAGTGTTAAATGTTTATTTTCTTATATTTTTAAAACAAACACTTTTTAACTGAGCCAGTTTATGTATCCCATTTTAAATCTGATTTAAATCCTTAATTACTTTAGGAACAGTTTTAATAAATTTCTCTTCAAATTCTTTATTCAATTTATTCCAATCCTCTAGTGTCCCTTCAAAAAAGTAATTTGTTGTTAATCTTCCATATAAAGTAGAATCCTTCAAGTTAATACATGCCGACACAGAGAAGCCCTCAAAGCTTGCCATCCACTTAAAAAAATTTGCACTTAAAATTCCCTTTGGATTGCTAATGCTAGCCCTGTTATTCAAATCTTCACCTTGTTTTCCTCTTCTTTTTAAAGATACTTCTTCCAAGGATTGTTTAAATCCATGTAAACGACCTCTTATCTCAAATAACTGTAAGCCTAAGGGTAATAAAATAAAGGTTATTGTTTCTTCTGGTTCTTCTTTAAAGCTTAATTCTCCTAATTTATTTTGAAAAACATTATTTTTAGTGGCATATTGGCTATTAAACTGTTTATCTAGTTCTTGTAGATAATAATCTATATTATCCTTTATTTCTTTCAAAAAAGGTGTCTCTTGTACTCGAGAAATAAGTTCACTACTCTTCTTAAAAGCTTCTTTACTCCTTTCTTTGTCACCAACCCATAACTCCAATTGTCCTTCTTGCATGTAATGATAAATCTTATCTTTATTATTTTCAATTTTAGAATCCATATAAGTATTTCCCCAAATCTTTCTGTATTAGTTTCTTTATTTTAGTACCTTCATACTTTTTTAAATTGAGCATTTTATTTAAATCTTTTCGATTTTCTTCTCTACGTATCAATAATGTAAAGGTTATTTTGGGCTCAGAAATGTTCCTAAATGCTAAGTTCGAAACTAGCCCAAATCCAAAATCATCAGAGTTTTCTCCTACTATTCTCCAATACGATGCTATTTGTCTAATTGCTTCAATATATTGTGTATTCTTGCACTCTCCAGGCATGTAATTTGGAAGTTCGGCAGGAGGTCTATCTTTAGGTTTGCATTTTTTCGATAATCACCATAAATAGAAATAAAAGCGTCTGAGTTTAAAAATAAATCTGGTGTTTTTGTATCAGTTCCACTCTTTAAGTGGCAAATGTTATACCTTACTGAAGGTGAAAGTAATTTTAATGCTTGAATCGTTAAGACCTCTCCAAAGTTTCCAGAAATTGAGCTTCCGTAATCCTTTTCTATATTAATAGTAAAAGGATTGACTAAAATTGGAGCAGTTAAATGGCTACTAGCGGTTGTTAGAGTATTGCTGAGTGCCCACTCTGATGCAATCTGATTTCTGTAAACATTAAAATGTTGACCTAGGTTTAAAACCATTCTCTCGCCCCATTGTGAACCAAGAGCATCTAATTCCCAATCATCTGTATAATAATAAAAATTTTCTAAATCAATTTTACTTCCAATTCTTATATGTATTTGTATCCTATGATTCATCAATTTTGTTCCCCCCAAAAGACAATAGAATTAAACTTATACAAATTATAAAATATACTACTCAACTTAGACTTGCTACTCGAAAATTTAACAAACTTCTTAAACAAAGACGGCCCTTGATAAATACCTCTTGCACTATAAAGATAATTAGTTTTTAATTTTGTGCAACTCGCTATTACAATTTTTATTACAGTCTACTCCTTGAAATTCATTTATAAGGAAATAATACCAGATTGATACAAAAAGAGCAGTCCCCCCTTTACACGCTACTCTTGTAAAAACTTTGTAACATATGTCTATACCCACACTTTCTATTGCATTGTATAATATTGAATACTACAGAACCTCTCCCTTACATTGCACATTGAGAATGTTGTAGCTGACTATATAAAAGACGGGTTTTATTAATTTTTTATAACAATGTCTTAAATTTCAATAACCTTTTCAATTATCCGTTCCAACATACAAAAAAGATTACATACTAAGTAAAACGCTACGTTTGATTAACTATCATATTGGTAATAATGATTATTGCGATTTACTCTTTGATAGGAATGGATAATTATGTATAAAAGAAATTATAAAAAGTGGACTGATGAAGAAGTTTTGTTTCTTAGAAAAAATGCCGATATGTTTACTGTTAAAATATTAGGAGAGAAGTTAGGAAGAGCAAAAACTAGCGTTCAAAATAAGCTAACATCTCTTAAGATAAAAAAGAAACCTTTAATACACACAACATATTCATATAACAGAGACTTCTTTCAAAACATTGATTGCGAGGAGAAGGGGTACTGGTTAGGCTTTATAGCAGCTGATGGTTGTATACTAGGTGGAGGTAGAACAGGAAAACGACTCAAAATATCACTTCACAAAGATGAAAAAAAGCATCTAGAGAGGTTTGTCAAAAGCCTAAATGGTAATATAGAGATTAAAGATTATAGGTATAAGATTAAGGAAGGCTATTATGAATATGTTGAGGTTAGTGTCGGTTCTAATAAGCTTTGCTATGATTTAGAAAAATTAAACATAACAAAGGCTAAATCCCGAACTCTTAGAATGAGCAACATACCAAAAGATTTAATAAGACATTATCTCAGAGGTTATATTGATGGTGATGGACATTATTACCTTAGTAAGGATAATAAGAAATCCTACATTGAGATATACTTTGGCTCAAAACACATGTTAGTTTTCTTTAAAGTTTACCTGAGTAATCATGGAATTACTAATTATATCTATCATTATAAAAAAAAGAATCTCTATAAAATCAGTATCCATGATATTAGTTCAAAATTAAGACTTCTAGAACTCCTTTATGGAGATACTACAATTTATCTAGAAAGAAAAAAAGAAAAAGCTTTGAAAATTTATCGCAACATAGGTGGTCACAATCTGTAAGCGTAAACCAATAACCCCTAATTATAATGTTGTATAAATATTAGCAATTCTATTTTTTATGTAAGAGAACAAAAAAATAAATCGTTATCATACAACGATGGTCCATTCAGGATAGCATAGTATTCATTAATGAAAAATCTTGAGGATGTAATAAACTATCCTCAAGATTTAAATTTAATAGAGCGCCTCATTAGAGGAACAGTTTCTCAGGTAAGCTATAATTCGATGTAAATTCAAAAAATATTTCATGAAAATTTTCTTATTCTTATAAAATCTAATAAGACTTTAGATTTTACCAATTCTCTATATCCACAAAAGGATTATAATTAATAATATTCTCTAGTATTTGATTAATATATTTGTCTATTTCTTCCTTTGTGTTGCAACGATAGTATACAAGAGCATAGTCACTTGCAGTTGGGTTCTTCTTAGAGGGCGGTAAAAACCACTTTATCTCTTTTAAACTATTGTTTGTTAATTCTGTATGACGAGAGGCTAGTTTTTCAAATACATCTTTGTATGTTTCAAATGCATATTGAACTAAAGTAATTTTTTCTTTGTTTTTTATTTTTAAATAATCTTCTAAAGAATACGAACCTTGAGCAACAAGGAAAGGAATTTTATACATATCCCATTCGTAGTTAATTTCTACTAACAATTTTCTTGTGACATCATTACTATCCTTAAATACCTTAAATGTTTGAAGATTGAGCATTAGCCTTTCAATAAACTCATTATATTTTTCAAAATAATCATGTTGTGATAGATTCCGTATATCATCAGCCAACGCTTCTTTGTTATCTTCTATAAATCTATAAGCAATCTCTGCTTTTGCTTCAACAAATATACTTCGAGCAAATGCTTTTTTCTCTATAACACGTTCTTCCAACTCTTTTTCTAATTCCAATTCCTGTTTTCTTCTTAATTTCATCAAAATTCTCGATAAACTTGTTTCCATCTGTTTTTCAATATCATTATATAGTAAAACGCCATATCTAAATTCTTCATTCATTCTAACCCTAATCTCGTTAATATGACCAGAATGTTTGATAGGATGATGATAAATATATTCTGTATAGACTTCCTTTCTATTTATTATTTTCCTGTCCCAAGAACTAGTGAATTCAAAATCAATAGTTAACTCCATAGCCTCTAAATCTAAAAAATAACAAAGATTTGTTTCATTAAAAATTGCCTTTTCTAAGTCTCTTCTCAAACGAGCATCTGTTATACCTTGTGCTGTTGAGTATCTCAAATATTTACTCTTATCTAAAACCCAGAAGTCTTGAATTCCTGCGGATTCATATAAGTTATGTCTCTTTTGCCAATCCGCAGATGAAAGGGGACTATGTTGGAACTCAAACGCCCAGCGCAAACCTTCTAATTCCTGTTCAGTATGTACTATAAAAACATCTGCTATCTGACCTGTCTCTGGAATATAGACTTCATACTCAATCTCAGCAGTTGGATATTTTAGTTTAAGCCAGTTAAATAGAATTTCTTTTCCTTTTATATGTGAATTTGTTTCTGGTTCTGAATGACTTACTACACATTCAGAATCATGATGAGCGAAATGTGCGCTCATTATCTTTCCTTTTTTAAAGATGACATTCGTTTGACAATTTGGACAGTATAATTTCTTAGCTTTTGCCAATTTTCTAGTAGCAACTTCTTCACAGTTTGGAGCATATAAAGTATTATTATCTGCTGTAATACATCTTAACATATTAATTATTCCTTTCTTTTTAGCTAAATTTAAATAAAGAATACATCACTGAGTAAAAGTATTCAGTTACTTCTAGGCGTGTTAGTGTTCTTCCTCCTCACTAACCCTGTTTAATCCAAAATTTTTTAAAATGCTCTTTTTGCAAGAGTACCCCAGATTCTCTAATATGAGAACCTTTAATTCACCGTAAAAGAGTTATTGAGATATCCTTACAAATCCAATCTTTGGATACTTTATATTTTATTATATAGCCGATACTATAAAAGACGAGTTTTATTAGTTTTGTGTAACCGATGTGATTAATTTCAACACTATTTTCAATTGCATACTCAATATACACAAAAATGAGAGCCTCAATTGCGAGACCCTCCTGTGATTCTTACTAATTCCTTATCCATTTCAGCAATCAATGGTTCTCTTTGATTCTTTAGCAACCTCAAACTCAACTCCATCACGTTCGATTGTAATTAATGCTGTTTGTTCAACTGCATTAGGATTTGATTTCATACTGCTCGTGCATCTAAAGTACTTCAATAGTAGTTCCCACATTGGAGCATATTGCTTCATTATCTTAAAGCATTTAATTCTATCTGAATCAGACTTATTAGTGGTGTTTTTCTGCCTACCTTCAGCAAGTTTCAATGAATGCCTACTGTGCTTATCTTTAAACATCTCAGTCATAATAATCGCAGACTGCTCAGTTAACCTGTGTGTAAATTCCAATTCGTCTTTCTCTTGCAATTCATCAAGGTAGTATCGAAGTCCTAAGTCACTCTCCTGTAATACACAAAAGTGAGCGTCATAATAAAATTTGAGCCCCAACTGTTCCTCTAATTGCTCATCGAAGTTCTTTTTAAAGGCTTTAACTTCCTTCATGTTCTTCTTGAATAAATCTCTACTTTCAATTCCATGGAAAAGGAGCAATGTATGTCTGATATCTTCTATTGACTTACTTTCTTGGCGTTTTAGCTTTCTGTATTTACCCTTAGTTGTACAGCACCACTGCTCTTTTCGATGAATAATGACTTCTCCTTTAGACAGCTTGTTAAAGACAGAGACCAAGCTACTCTTTAAATGCCTAAGAACTGTTTGCAAGAACTCCTCTAACATATCAATATCTGAATCAGCCTTATTGTAATCTTTAATCACTTTGCTAAACCGCTCTTGATTTTTTCCGAGATACATGCCTCTATCACTATATAATGCACCAGTAAGTTTACCATCAACTATGCCTAGTTCAGTAAGCCATTTAGTCGCACTCATAGGACTTACTTTATTATTATTCTGAATCAAATAGTGTACCACTAGTGAACTCAACTCAAACTCACCAATTAATTGCCCTTTACCATTATTAGAGCGCTTATCAACTCGTTCAGCCTTTTTAGACAGTTTCCCAGTGCAGGTAATAATACGTTTTGAGCCTCTACCTTCAACTGTATAAGATTCCCACTCTTGTTCAACCGATTTAATTAGAATACTAAATTCCTTTCCTGAAAGATTACCTTTTTTCTTCAGTGATTCCTTCTGGGCATTGCTTCCGTATTTCTTAACCAACTCTTTTAATGTAAAAACTTGTTTCAATGTAATTCCCTTTTCTTATGACTAAGATTCGCTATTATTAGCAGTCATATAATTCACTCCTTTTAGTTTAATTCTTCAGAAATGAACCCTTCGATTCTCTTGTATTCCATACTTTCATTGATGATTCTAGTTATAAATTTCTGTACCGAATCGACCTACTAATATATAAAAGTATTAATACCTCGATTCGGTACAGTTTTTTCACTCTTTATTCGATAGGCTTTTATTGATAATTAGAGGCACTCGATGCTACAAAAATGAGCCTCAAAACTCAACACTCACTTTTTAGAGTTGATGCCAAAAGGTCAAGAACATTGGGCTTGAGCGCCCCGTTACTCGCTACGCTCATTCCTCCTGGCCCAGTTGTACCCTCGAAAAACCACCGAGGGCGACAACTTACATAATCATCCCTTTTGCTTGCGCTATTTAATTCCCCTTGGGATTGAGTGTTTTTTTCCTTTGATACTGTTTGCAATGATTAGCTAGGTTCTTATAATCCGCAATTGCCTCATCAATCCGCTCTCTTAACACATTCCTTCACTTTCTATAATTGAATTTAACTTAGTATTGTTTTAGCCGCTCTTTATACAACGCAAAAAAGGAGCGAATCTACACACAATCTGCTCATTAGAAGACACACTTACCCCTGTCAAATATAGGCGAAAAATCAGCCTACTCCTACGATTACATCATAGGCATACAGAAATATATAAGTGTGCCTCCTTAAGAGGCGATTGCATGTAAATTCAACTCCTTTATAGTTTATTTATTTAATTATTAATATTTAAGTTAAAATATTATAACACTATTAATACTGTAATGCAATAGATTCTTTCACATTTCTTATCTACTAGGAATGTGTAGTAGGATATTCTATGGGATATGTGTATATTCGTTTCGGGCTTTACTTTAGAAATACTTACTATCAAGGTATTTTTACTAGATAAAGACCATCAAAAATCCGTCTCGTATCGAGAACTTTATAGCTGTTCCTGGTGTAGATTGAGGTGCTTATAGCATTTCAATCCACAGAACGAGCATAAAATGTGGAAAACACCCCCTCCTCTGTTCAACTCTTTTATGACACACCTATCTTCTCATAACTATTTATAACGCACTTAATTATGCTGTGGCATAGACAACAATGCCTAGCAAAAATTACAATTGCAATTACAGTTGCCACAATGTACTCCTATCCGTAAAATAATGATATACATGGGAAGGAGTTATAGCATGCCGACTTTTCAATATGGAACTACAGCTATTGAGTATGCCATTGAGTATGTCGATGATAAAAAAGACGTATCTATTATTGTTGAATGGATGGAAAGCACTCGACTCATAGTCCCTACAGGTATTACCGACGAACAAATTGAGGAGATTGTGCGAAAGAAAGCACCTACTATCTTCCAGAAACTAAAAGAAGTGAATGAGATAACTGAACCTCCTTTTCCAAAGGAATTTGTTAGCGGTGAAAAATTTGCTTATTTAGGACGAAACTATCGATTAAAAGTATATAAAGAAGAAGGACTACAGAAAGCGCAGTTAAACTTTGTAAGAGGAAGATTCATCGCAACTGTTCCATATGGAATAGACGAAGATGAGAAGAGGCAGCAATTATTGGAGTTGTTCAAAACTTGGTATCTTGAACACGGTAAAGCGAAGGTACAGTCACGTTTAAAGCTATATTGTGCTAAGATGGGTGTTACACCTAATGATGTGCAGCTAAAGGAGCAAAGAATGCGTTGGGGTACTTGCACACTTGAGGGCAATATCTATTTAAATTGGCGAATTGTCATGTCACCAATGTCCATTGTAGACTATGTACTCGTGCATGAATTGGCACATTTAAGATATATGAATCACGGTAATGACTACTGGAACTTTGTACATTCTATCCTACCCGACTATGAACAACGTAAAGAGTGGCTACGTGTACACGGACCTACATTAACACTAGAATAGAGGAGAAGCCATCTCAAGCAAGATGGCTTTTTTTCATTATCATTTTTATTTCTTATAATGCACTGTTGCTAAGTCAATCAATTGCTGTGTTAAACTCTCCAACTTTTCTTTTGGACAAGGACTTACACGGAGTTGCTTCTTAATCTTCTTTCGCATTTCACGTTTTACATCTTCTTTAGTCGTCCATTCCACTATATCTGCTTCCTGCTGAATAATGTCCGTTATAAGATGCGTTAATGCTTTCAAATCCTCTACATCATCATATAGAGGCATTTCTTTCTCCAACATTTGATAAAACGGATATTGCTCACGAGTAAAGCCTTCTTCTTCACCCTTTTGCGCCGCATTCCGCATATCATTCATCATATTACGATATTCTTCTAACAACTCGTCGATATCCATCTGGCGGTCTCTGCGCCGTTGAAGGAGTTCTTCAAGCCGTTCCTTTAAAGATGTATAGTAGACTGGATTCTCTTCCAACTTAACTCGTATTTCATGACGAATGGCATGTTCCATTTCAGCTGCTTTACCTTCAGGTGTCTTTGTTTCCTCTATCTGTTTTTCAAATCGCTTCGAAAGAATATCAATTGGCTCATGAACAACATTAATACCTACTGCTGCAAGATGCTCCTCTATAAGCTGTTTTACTTTTTCTCCGCAGTCACTAATATCCATCCCATCTACACGATATCGAGACTTTGCTGCTTGCCGTACTTTACCTAAAAATTTCAAATCCGCTTTGTAATCGTGTGCTTTAGGACTAGGCATTATCATATCCATGCTTTCTGAAAAACGTTTAAATGCTGTATCAAATTCATTTCGTACGTCTTCTGGCTCTAACACCTGTAAGCATGCTTCTAGACTATCTTTCGAAATCTTGTCGAAAAAGCGCATAGCAGAACGATGACGAGACTGTAATTTTGGTATCTCAGTATCAATATTTTTTAATGCACCTTGTACATCTTCTTTATTGAAAATAGCAAGTGCTTGCTCTAGGAATCTAGAAACACCATAGTAATCGACTATCAAACCATAAGTCTTTTTATCATATGTACGATTTGTACGAGCGATGGCTTGTAGAAGATTATGTTCTTTAATTGGCTTGTCTAAATACATAACCTGTTCGATTGGAGCATCAAAGCCTGTCAGCAACTTGTCACACACGATTAAAAAACATAACTTATCCTCTGACATCGGCTTCTTGAAACGAGCAATCACATCTTTTTCTTCATCTTTTGACAAATGATGTGTTTGAAGGTGTTCCTTATCGTTATGACCCGCTGACATAATAACCTTGGATTCATAATTACTCAACTCATCCAACATCTCTTTATACATAACTGCTGCTTCACGGCTAATCGCTACAATTTGTGCCTTGAACCCGTTTGGCTGAATATGTGTTTCATAATGTTCAATTATATCTAGGACAATACGTTTAATTCGTTTTTGAGACGAAATAATCGCTTGTTCTGTCGCATACTTCTTCTTAATACGTTCTCGGTCTTCTTCACTGTACTCACGGAATTGTCGCTCAAACAGTTCGTCTAACGAATCTCCTTGTACATGCAAGTCAGCCATTCTTGCTTCATAAAAAATAGGTACTGTTGCCCCATCTTCTACTGCTTGTTCAATGGTGTATTTGTCAATGTATGGTCCGAATGTACGCTTCGTACTCTTATCTTCTTTATCAATTGGTGTACCTGTAAATGCTAAATAACAAGCATTGGGCATGGCACTTTTCATTGTAGTAGCTAATCCACCGTATTGAGAACGGTGAGATTCATCAATCATGACAAAAATATTCTCAGCAGTAGATAGGTTCTTGAATTCCTTTGTCTCTGCGTCCTCTTGGAACTTCTGTACCAATGTCATAATAGTAGAACCTGCACCTTGTTGAAGCAGCTGTCTTAGCTGGACAACTGACTCTGCCTGTTGTGGATTTGGGAAGCCACATCGACGGAATGTGTTTGTAATTTGGTCATCTAAGTCTTTACGGTCCGTCACAACAACGATAGTAGGGTTCTTAAGTTCTTTAATTCGTCGCAGCTTAACAGCAAGGTATATCATCGTTAAAGATTTTCCACTTCCCTGTGTATGCCATACAACACCACCACATTGCGTTTTATCCTCTGCACGTAAAATACGGCCAATCGCTTTGTTTACCGCACGGAACTGCTGATAACGAGCCAGTTTTTTAATTGTACGACCTTCTACTGGCTCGTATACTATGAAGTTACGAACTAAATCTAATAGATTCTCTTTTGTTAACATTCCTGCAGTTAAAATATCTTGTGGTGTTGGAGAAACTCCTAGTTCTGCGACTGTTTTGGGATATGGGTCTTTCCATTCACCGTAATGTTGCGCTTTTGCTCCAATTGCTCCTACTTTGGCACGGTCATTACTCGTAACAATCATAAATTGGTTGTAATGGAATAGCTGCTCATGTGTGTTTTGATATCTGTGTAACTGGCGTACACCTTCACCTATTTGTTCATCTGATGGCAACATGGGACTTTTGCATTCAACAATGACAAGGGGCAATCCATTTATGAAAATGATAATATCAGGACGAATTTTACCTTGTGCATTGCTAATAGTAAATTGGTCTACCACAAGGAATTCATTATTCTCGGGTCTTTCGAAATCAATGAGTTTTACTGTTTGGTTCTTCTTTCCTTTGCCGAGGTCTTGTTGAATAGAAATCATGTTTACTATCATTTCATGTAACTTTTGATTTGCCTCCATTAAGCTGGTCGATTCAATATGTGTAATTGAACGCATAACTTTTGCTAGATTGGTATCAGAAAGCCAAGGGTTTAATCGTAAAATGGCTTTTCGCATGCGCTCTTTTAGTATGATTTCTCCTCTTGATTCTCTTTCTGAATCAAGAGAAGGACCATGAAGATGTTCATAGTCCAGTTCCTTTAATTGTTCAATCATGGGATTTTCTACAAGTTGTTTCTCGTTCCATTTTAAGGAGGAGGTCATACTTGTTTCACCTCAGCTTCGTCGACTTTTACACGGATTTTTCCTGTAAGAAGAGATTGCATAAGACCTTTTTTTAGAATTTGAAATTGTTCTAGCTTTGCAACCTCATTCCCTAACTTTTCATCAAACACCTCTAGATTTCTCACAATTTGTTCTTGTTCTTCTAATGTAGGCATTGCCATTAATAGATTCTTTTGATTTGTAATACCGATGTAACTGCGGGTTGACTGCGCAGACAACTTTTCTAACCTGTTTTGAAAATACTCTCCCTCAAAGAAGTACTTTAAGAATTTATTAGATAACCTACTACCATCTACCCTATAGTACGTTACCTGAGGGGTTAACATAACATAACTTTCAACCCTTGGAACTATAGCTGCTTTCCCAATAGTTCCTTTATGTGTCAAAAGGACATCTCCCTCTATAGAAAATCCAATTCTTAACTTATCTGTTTGCTCCTTCTTTAAAAATTTACAATTTACTAAGTCTAAAGTTCCATTTACCAAGTTATTTGCCATAATAAATGGTATACCTCGTGTGACATAATCATTGGCTTTCGGATGAGAATTCCCATGATTTCCATCTTGGATATCAATAATATAACCTTCTCGTAAAAGGTCATTAAATGTTTTTACTTCCCATTCCCTAGGAATCTCCCCAACTTTTGTTTTCTTAAACTTTGTGTGTCCAATCCCTTTTGTAAGAAGCTGCTGCATCAATCCTTTTTTCACTTTTTCTGTTTGCTCAATAATCGCTTCTGTTTTTCCAATTGCTTCATTAACAACTGAAAGGATTTCTGCAATTTTAGACTGTTCAGCTCGAGGAGGAATTGGTATAAGAAAATCCTTAATTCTCGTTAAAGCTAACTTAGGTTGAGCATTACTTGTTTGTTCCTTCTTTATTGCTTTCTGTATTAATTCACTCCTTAAAACCCATAGAAGGTACTTTCTATCACAATGTATTTCACTAATTTTATCAGCATTTTCCGTTAAATTTGCTCCATCCAACTCTTTGGGTACTTCACCAACTAAGCCTAAAGTACCTGCGACTGATATATATAAATCACCCGTTTTTACCCTATATCTTTTAATAGCGTCAACTATATCTAAAGGAACATACATAATACTTTGTAAGGAAATCCCTTTCTCCCCCATATCCGAAACCCTTATATATGGATGTCCCGTATTATACTGCGATAAGCTGTTTCCCTTTGGAAGACGTTTTCCTCCAGTCACTTTAGCTATTTCTTGAAGTTGCTTTACTTCCCACTCATCAGGGATAATTCCAATATCCGTATTTGCAAATTCTCTTTTAAAAGATTTACTCACCATATCCCAGCTCCTTTAAGTACCCATACACTAATACCTCAATTTCTCCCCGCTCCTTTTCCAAATTACGAAGTTCACTCAATGCAGCTGCTATATCAATTTGTTCTTCTTCCTCTGTTGTATCAATATAACGAGCAATGTTTAAGTTGTAATCATTTTCACAAATTTCATCAATACTAACAGAACGACAATACTTCTCTACTCCCTCAGATTTTTCATAAGCTGTTACAATCTTTTCAATGTCTTGGTCCCGCAATGTATTCTGGTTCTTTCCTTCTTGATAATCCTGAGAACCATCTAAGAAGAAAATTTTGTTCTTTTGCTCTTCTGATTTGTTTCGATTAATAACTAGGATACACGCTGGGATACCTGTACCATAGAATAGGTTCGATGGCAAGCCAATCACTGCTTCAAGTAAGTCCTCTTCAATAATCCCTTTACGAATCTTCCCCTCTGCTCCACCACGGAACAGAACGCCATGAGGCATTACTACTCCTGCTTTTCCTTCATGGTTTAATGTAGCAATCATATGCTGAATAAATCCGTAATCTCCTGCCGTTTTTGGTGGCAATCCAAAACGGAAGCGTCCATATTCATCGCTTTCTGCTTCTTCACGTCCCCAGTTCTTTAAACTGAAAGGTGGATTAGCGATAACACGGTCATACAGGATTAGTTCACCTTCTTCTAGCAATTTTGGCTCACGAATTGTATCTCCCTTTTCAATACGATGGTCACTTAGTCCGTGCAGTAATAAGTTCATCTTACAAATTGCCCATGTATTAAGATTTCTTTCCTGTCCATGCAATACAAGATTGCGTGAATTTCCACCATTTTCTTTAATGTAGTCTACAGACTGTATAAGCATACCGCCAGAGCCAGCAGTTGGGTCACATACACGCATTTCTTCTTCTGGCTTAATTAGTTTTACAATAAGTTCTACCACTTTGCTTGGCGTATAGAACTCCCCACCTTTTTTTCCTGCATCGTCTGCAAACTGCTTAATAAGATATTCGTACGCACGTCCAAGCATATCTGGCTCAGATAGGCTTGCATTGCTTAAGTCAATCTTAGAGAAATGCTGAATCAACTGCAGTAAAAGGGTATCAGGCAACTTTTCCTTATCATTAAAGTCTATGTTTGCTAATACCCCTTGTAACGATACATTCTCTTCTTCTAGTTTTTCAAATGCTTTGTTAATGGCATCACCAATGTCTTGCGTTTTGGAACGAATATCTTCCCACCTTGCACCTTCCGGCACGAAGAATTGATGCTCATCACGGTCATACCAACCATAATCATCTTGTTCTTCTTCCTCAATGCGTTTTGCTGTTTCCACAAATACATCATTTAGGCGCTTTAAGAATAATAAACCAAATATGTAGTTTTTATAATCAGAGGAATCAATGCTCCCTCTCATTATGTTCGCAGATTCCCATAAATGGGATTCCAGTTGTTGTAATGTTAATTTCTCCATGTTCTTTCCTCCATCTGAATTACATCTATATCCATGCATGTTATTGAATAAGGTTGTCTATCTTCTACTATATCAAAATAAACCTCTTACAACTAGCTTCTTCCTGTCTATACCCAAGCATATGGCTACTGAACCAGATACTAAAAAGTGCTGTGAGATTTCCTAATCCCAGTAACCAATAAAATCTATATTTCATTAAATATTTTGTTATAAGAGCCTCCCTCTTTTCACAAATAAGAGAGACGCAATATACAGAAATATATTCTCCTATATCAACAAAGAAGATTGATTTTCCTCATCTTCTTTTAAGAATAGTATATTAATGGTTCAATACGTATATAATAAAAAGAAATCGATGCGCTAACATCGAGCCTTCGTACAACTAATCACCAGAGTGGTTAGTTACCTAATTCAATTATTTGGAATCTGAAGAAGCAGAACCATCGGCTTGGTCGGCAGAGTGGTTCTTTTTCTTTTCTCAAGTTCTACTGTGACAATCCTTACTAAAGCAAAAGTTTCACCGAAAATCAGTATAATTCTCAATAGCAACAAGACTATCTCTTACCATTATACAGACAGCTAAGCACATAATTTTATGGTCACAAATGGTCACAGAATTTACAATAGCCATTGCTTTTTTAATAGAATTTCATTTATACAAACTTGTAAGAATGCCTTTAAATCAACGTTTCTCCCATAACTTAGTTAGGAGAGCGCCACCTTGACAGGGTGGCGGTCGTGAGTTCGATCCTCTCCGTGGTCATACACGCTATGCAATCAAAGAACCACTTACTTCTAGTTTACAAACTGGAAAGGAAGTGGTTTTTTTGTTGCTTAAATTTGCTATTCAAGATTTCAAAGACGATAGAGAATTTGAAAATTTGTCCTCTCGTACAATTGGTTCCTATCTCCTTACTCTTAACGAGTTTCAAGGTTTTTGTTCTGAACGTAAACTTATTGACGTTAATGATATTACACCTTATGCAGTCAAAAGCTACCTACTATATTGTCACAAGCAACGTAAGAACAATCCTACTACAAGAAATACTAAATAAACAGTACAATGAAAAACAACATTTTAAGCGATAGCTATTTGAATTACTTTGATAATATTATATCCTTATATTTAAGATGATTGGTTATAGAGGGGGATTATAATGATTACAGAAAATCCAATATTAACTGAATATAAAAAACAAAAGGATCTTCATGAAGAATTTTGTAAAGAAGTACAAGGATTATTAAAAACTATTTTAAAACAAAATCAAATTAATTGTCATTCTATTGATTCAAGGGTAAAAGAAGAAGATAGTTTGGCTGCCAAGGTTGAAAAAGGTGGAAATAAATACAGTACTTTAAACGATATTACAGATGTTTCTGGGATCAGGGTAATTACATACTTTTCAGATGACGTAGATAAAGTAGCAAGCATTATACAAAATGAATTTGAAATTGATGAAACTAATTCCGTAGATAAGAGAATAATACTAGATCCCGACAGGTTTGGTTATCTATCATTGCACTATGTTATTAAATTAAATACCGTGAGAACTTCTCTAGTTGAATACCAAAGATTCAAAGATTTAAAAGTTGAAGTTCAGATCAGATCAATTCTACAACACGCTTGGGCTGAAATAGAACATGACTTAGGATATAAGAATAAGAATTCTGTACCTAAAGTAGTAAAAAGGGATTTTTCAAGGTTAGCTGGTTTGCTAGAATTAGCTGATCAAGAATTCGTTAAAATAAAAGAAGAGTTAGTAAAGTATAATGAAAATGTTAAAGCAGAGATACAAAACACCCCTTCAGATGTGTTAATTGATAAAATATCAATTAAACAGTTGTTAAATAATGAAAATAGCATCGTAAGCATCCTAGATCAGGAGATATGTGAGATTGCTAATGCATCAAGAATTGTAGGTACCGATCTTGAGAAAGAGATAAAAAGGTTAAAGTATTTAGGCTTTAATACTATTGGGGAGATTCAAACTGCACTTAATCAACATAAAGAAAAAATTATAGAACTGGCAACCGCTTGGCTTACTAAACCTGATAATAATAATGTCGTAAGGGCTGGTATTAGCATGTTTTATTTAGCCTATATTGTTATAAGTATAGATGGTTCTTCAGAGATAGTTGAAAATTACCTCAACGAATTTAATATTGATGAAAAAGAGAATCGTGAAGAAATAGCTATAGAAATCCTAGAATTTTGCAATTAAATACTAAATGATATTTTGTATATGTTATCTCAAATCAATTAGGTTAGGATTTCTTGTTCTTAATACTATATTGGTGTTTTTTATAAAAATCAGACAGAATAATAAAAAGCTAGCCATATTTGGTTAGCTTTTTTACAATCCCATTTTATTGATCAAGTTAATATAAAAGTTTGTCCAAACATACAATTCCAGCTAATTGTTTTACTATATCAGGTTCTATTTTACTCATAAATTCTTGATATTGGTTGCTATCACGGAGTATTACTGTAACAATACCATATGGGAATTTAAAATAGTTTGCCTTTATTCTCCATTCCCTTTCATGTGTCCAATCGGTAATACCATTACCCCCAGTTAATTCAAAGTCTACAATACGCCAATATTCATTTTCAGGTAAAAATCCTTTTGCTATCTCCGTTTTTTCATATATAACCGGTCGAACCCCCATGTTAGGTATAACCTGTCGAGTAACACTATCCACAAGTTGATAGAGAACTTGTTTTGGAAGAGAGAGACCGCATGGGTAGTATCGTAATTTCATATAAGGATTGGTTGTACTTTGAACATACCTTTCATACTCTTCAATATGATTAATTGCATTTTCAGCTATGGAATAAATTGGTGCTTCTTGAAAACAAATTACCTTCTCATTACCTACGATGTACCCTTTTGTACTTCCTTGAAGCGTTCATTCTCTTAAAATTTTTATCAGTACATCCGTTGCCTCAAGATTATTCTCAGGTTGCGGACGAGTTAAATGTGTTAAAAACCCCGTTAAGTCTGTACGTTCCTTGTAAGTTTGTTTCCATGTAGTAGGAGTGTACGCCACATAGATCCCTCCTATTATTAATATTAGCAACCATAATAACTAAATAATTTCTTCAACGGGATATGTATCCCATAATCATCTAATTCATTAGCTTTTTTATCATACAAATTCTTAACAACTGCCTTTTTTTCTTTTTTGCTAGCATAATGTATCTTACTATGACAATTTGGACATAAAGACATGATATTTCCTGGAACATCTAAACTCCAAGGAAATTCACCTTGCTGATTCATTGGTATTAAATGATGTGCCTCAACAAAATTTTCATTGGTTACTTTAGACTTAAAAGTTAAATGTGCGAGGTCCAACTCGCATAGGAAATTAGCTTCTTGTAAAGCTTCTTTAGCAATACTAGAGTTCCTTTTCCATACTTTTTTCCCTCTCTTAATCGACGCCTCTGGAATTGGTTGGGGGCCTTTAGTTATTTCGGTCTCCCTTGGCCTTGCAACTAATATATCAGACTGATATTGTATATCTTCTATTTCTTCCTCTTGAAGATAAAAATCATGCATTTCTTCTATACTTTTACCCATCATTAAACTCTTTAATTGTGAATAAACAGCAAGTAATTCATCCAAATCTGAGAATAGCTTTTGATCACTAGGAATATTAGAGGCATCATAATACTTTCCGCAAATATGTGCCGCCATATAATTTTTAGGGTTTGGGTTATCAGCAGCTAAATTAATTTCTTCTAGAGGAAATTGTTCTTTATTATAGATCAAATCTCCCCTTAAACTTTCTGCTATTTTCCTCATTTTCCCCCTTGGTTTTTGGCCATTATACTTTTTCTCAATATGCTTTGTTCCTTGATTTAATGATAAATAAAAACCCTTTAAATCCTTTCTAAACAAGTAAACTACGTAGAATCCCTTCTGGGCTGTTTGAGTAATTTCTTTATCAAAAATACTTATCCAGGGTGTATAGGCCCATTTGGTCTTACCTACCGATCCTTCAACTGAATAGCTTTCTTCATCAAGATGTAACCCCTTATCAATCGCTTCTGGTACTTTTGTTAAAACTAATTCTGTTTCCTTATATTTTTTTGGTTCAAATGGTGATCTTAAGCACTCCCCATATCCTTCTAATATATCTTTGAAATATTCCCTCATTTCATCATCCCTCTCCTTATTTACAATAATACGCCATTTATCATTTTTTTATATAATCAAAAAAAGAAACATCCTTATTCGGCTGTTTCTTTACTATAGTTCTTTAATTTTAGCGTATATAGTAGAACGCGGTACGCCAGTAGCTTTCACTATGTCATTCACTCAATCCATTTGTTTCCCTTTCTGCATACAGCTTTAAAGCTTGCTTAACGGTCTTCTCGTCCTTCCCTTTGCGGCCTAAGTGTTTACCTTGCTGCTTTGCCCTTTCTCTTCCTTCTGCTGTACGTTCATTGATTAGATCCCGTTCAAACTCTGCAATAGCACCTAACATAGTACACATAAGTTTTCCAGCTGGTGTTGTAAAATCAATATTCTCCTTTATGAAAACTAAACCGATTCCTTTTGCTTCTAAATCCCTAGCGATCTTATTTAGGTCAAACGTAGATCGTGCCAAACAATCAATCAATCTTATAAACTACAAGTGTATCCTCTTCCTTTAAATACTCCATTGCCTTTGCTAATTCTTCACGTTCACTATTTGTCCCAATTTGTTTCTCTTTAAAGCTCTTCTCGCATCCGTACGCTGTTAACTTATCTATTTGTCTATCTAATTCCTGGTTTTTTGTTGAAACACGTGCATATCCGATTTGTGTCATTACATGTATCCCCTTTTTATCTTAGAGATTTATATCTTCTGTATACATAATTCTTGACTAACTTTTAGACATAATCAAGGGACACTTTTATTTATATGCATATGTTCTCCAAAGAATTAAAAAAGTAATTAGGTTTACATCCTTTGAATAAGCTATTATTTATTACGGTTAATTTATGTTACTTGGTTTACTACATATATAGAAATTTTTCTCTAATACGTTTCAAGGCATACTTTCTCAATTTGCTATCATATCATCGATTGATGTTACTGTATGAATACATACCTATTGTGTTTATTCACTAATGTACAAATAACTAAAATTAACCCACCTAAATACTTATTCCATAACTTACATCCCCTTAATTCCTAGCCACCTCTCCATCTTTTCTTTAACACCATATACTTTACTATTTTTTTGGAACAAATACTTCTCAGGATTATTAGGTCTAGGATGCTTTGGAAAATTATCTTTTGCCCCAAATCCAAAAGCAAATGTTGCATCCATTTTATCTTGAAAAACCCATTTTACTTCCTCATTCTCTTTGATTAGATATTTGAAATATTTATGTCCTAAGCCTCCCCAACCAAGGATTATTTCATCAGCATTTTTAATGGTTCTTTTAATGTATTGGATAGACTTTTTATCCAATACATGCATTTCAAGTTTCTCTTTCTCTATTTTGCTAACAATCGTGCTATTCCCGTTTATGACCGGTATAATATTTATTACATGTAGCGCTGCAAACCCCTTAAATCTCGCATATTCCATCAAAAACTCAACCGTTTTATCACTACCAAGAGCAGTTGCACTGCTAGGATTTGTCATTACTACTGCTAATACTCCTCCTTCATCCTTCCATTGCTTTTCTAAAAAATACCTTTTAGTTGGATTATCCTTACTATCAAATATCGCATACCCTCTACCCTTATCGATAAATATGTCCTCATTCAACTGTTCTTTACCCTTCAAACCAATTCGTCCCCCTTATAAATTTAACTAGCTCAATTTTTTTGTATTGTACTTATCAAACCAGTTTTGACGTCCCTTATCGTATTAGACCTTTTGAAATCAATACTGTGTTATTTGATTCCTTATATCTCCATTCCATATACAAAATTTAAAAATGAGAAAAACACCTTCAATTCTTGTTCTGATGATTGAAGTGCTTTCCTCATTCTCTTTATGCTTTAACCGCTCAATATGATGTTGCTTGACTTACATTTATTATGCCACTAATCTGAGAAAGAGTTACCTTGTTCTCATCTCTGTTATTTTATAGTTCAATCATACATCATAATTCTTTATACTTCTCAGCGAAATACTTGGGTCTCCCCTTATATACGACATGATTTTTCGCCATCACAATTCCTTCAAACTGGCTTTTTATAACCATATCCGCTTCAACTTCTGCTATATCATCTAGTATAGTAATCATTAACTTTTTAATCGCTGTAGACTACCTATCTTCTTACCATTCACGCTCAATACAATAAGATTCACCTATTTCTCATTTTGTAGCTCAATTGCCACGAAAACATCTTTTGTACTTGTGGCAAAACGTTCTAACTTTGTTACAACAATCGTGTTTTTTTGTCAGTATAAAACATAAAATAACAATTAATTTAAAACAGATTAACTCAATTATACTTTTTACAAGTCATTAGATTAGAATCAATATTTTGAAAGTATACCTCTATTAACTATTTTATAGAGTTGCCGTTGAAATCTAATCATTAAATTATAAAATGTTTTTATGATTTAATGGGCTTTGTTTTACTATAATGTTCTCAATAATGTGTGCTGAAGTCTCCATAAACTCAAAATCTTCTTCATTAAAGAAAACATAATTATCTCCATCTGCAAGAGAACTTCTAAACTTAAAACCGTCAAAATTTTCAATTTTTATTAACTCAGCTATATATTGAGTAGGTAAATAATCTATATCTCCATCAAAAGGACTTACTGGTTTAGAAAACTCGTTACTTAGAGATTCTAATAATCTTATTAACTCCATATCCATTCTAAGATTATTAGAATGAAATGGAGATGATAAATTTGTTAATGTAAGATCAATAACACTTAACGACCGTTTTGGGATCAATTTAATCACTGACACAATTGCACTTTTCCAGGGTCTAACTTCAGAAATAGCAGTATCTTCGTCTGATGCAGAATATAAGTAAGAAATTCCTCTTGGATTCGCTCGTCCATTACTACTAAGTTGGGCTGAAGGCTTACCCATCTTATCTTTTCCATAAGGAAAAATTTTATTGTCCTCTTCTTCATATCCAATTCTAGCCCTAAAAAATTTCCTATCTTCATGAATAATAATTTCCTTTTGTTTAATTAAATCGACTATTTCTCCCTGTAATGAATTTTGCATAAAAAATCTATTTACATTTTTAATTTCCTTACTAAACCTCGACCAAATATCCTTCTTATCCTCATAATACATTTCATTTTCATAAAAACGACCAAATTTAATTGAAGAAGAAAACATCCTATCTAAGTAAGGTATTTTATATCCCTTTAGAATATCTTCCACAAGTTCTTTAATTACATTTTCTGTAAGTGAAGCAGAGAATATATTCCAATCTTCTTGCAATAAGTAATGTAACGGAAAACAATCATTCAATACTATTTCTTCTAAAAAGTCTTCTCCAAAAACTAAATAACCTGGATTATAATGAGCAAAATGAACACCCTCCTGTTCAAATTCATAAATTTGAAAGAAACGCTCAAAATATGGTTTTAATTTATTTACCTGAACTACACTTTGTGATCTTCTCTTACAATAACAACAGTCTCCTACGCTACTATTCTCAATAATTATACCTTTTATAAAATCATCATTAAAACATTTCGGACAACACCATTTCACTATATACAGACATCCTTTCTTATACTATAGTAATTCGTAACCATATTCATTCATACTTAATACAAATAGATTATTGATATACATAATTATTATTTTATGCATCTTATTGCAATATATCTACTATTGAATGTTACACCTAAGATTCGTCAATACTATATTCTCCTCGGGCTGAGCAATTAGTTCATTCTAAACTACTCTATTTATTATCACCTTTCCATAGCATCTCCATATGTTGTATCGGGATATCTCCTTCTAAATTGTCACTGAAGCCTCTTTCAAGTCCTAATGCAAATCTTAAAAAGAGCACTTTTCAAAAGTGCTCTTTTTAATTTTTAAGCCACTGACTCTATAATGCAGTGATCTTATACTATAGAAATAATGATAATTTCTATGATAGTATTGAACAGTAAAAATATACCTTTTTAAAATTCAAGGGGGCACCAATAATAATGCTAACAGATTTTAACATTACTTTTGCAGATTACTTTAATAAAAATCAAGAGGCACTTGCTAGAAAACTTAAAAATGACAAAATTAAAGATGATGCTATCCACCAAATTCTAGATTCTGGATACTTCCTATGGGGAGATACTGTACATGATGGATATTATGGACCAACTGGCCAAATGCACTATAGTTATTTTTTGTCCATATTAAAAGGGGCTACCGTACATAAATCATTTCTGAGGAACATCCCTATTTATGAGATTAATTCCTATAAAGATGCAAAAGAAGTTTTGGAATTACCTATTTACAAAAGAATAACCGATGACATTTGCTTCCGGGGCCAAAATCAACATTTTTCATCCCAAAGACCTTTCCCGCATCCTTTCTTTTCTGATAAAAAAGGACATGAAACTTTATTACTTCCAGGGTTTTGGAGAAAATTCCTAATAGAGAGTAATTATGTTTCTATAAAACGGCCAATGGATAAACCAACTAGCTTTTTAGAAAATTCGTGTATCAGTGATAGACTACACTTTCACGGTATTGATGTACCAGAATTAAGAAAAAGAAATTTTGAACGGTATGGTCTCCACTTTGATTCAAACTTAGAGGATTTCCCAGATTCTGAAAGCCAAGAATTTGCAAGTCGATACAACCAAAAATTAAGCATCGGAAATGAACAACCTCTAATCGAACAACACTACGGTCTTCAAACTGTTGGATTAGATGTTACTTTTGATTTGAAAACTGCTCTTTTTTTTGCTACAAATAAATACACACAAATAGATGATGAAAAGTCTACTTATACAAGCATTGCAAATGAAAATAAGGGCATTATTTACTTACTCAGGTTCAAATCTCCAAAACTCATGAAAACCAGAGATTTAATTTCATCGATTAATGCATTTAAGCATATGACTCCCGTTAGACCGATAAAACAATCTTGTGCTCTACCCTTTTTCTTATCACATTATGTAAATGAGGCTGCTGCGCATATTATTGGCATTTTAAAAATCGGAGAGAATTTTACTAATTCGGAACTTTACAATCCTACTGATTTGTTCCCTCCTAAAGAACAAGACCCATTTTATAAGGCTTTACTTGAGCTAAAAAAAGAATTTCCAGAAGCATTAAAGGACATAGCTGATTATGATTTTTCATAAAACTCACAAATTATAGTTTTTAAATTTTATAGTAATCCGCCAAATTTATTTTATTATGCGTTATTTAAAACCTATTTTTTAAGTATTAGTTTCAACAGAAAACATTACGTCACCCCTATATATCTGATCATCAATAAAGGGAAGCATAAACCTGCATTTAGTGCAAATGTATGCCTCCCTTTATAAATCATTACAGAAGAACGGAAAATATATTACCTGATCTGTTTTGCAGAATTCTACCGAATACGTTTTGTGTTATCTTCTAGAACATAAATTAATTTCAAAATAATAAACTTTATTAGAGAATCAACAGGTGTGTTTTTTATTTAGTATTTATAACATTATTTATTTCTTCTATTTCAATTTGGACACAAAAGCTATAAATTATTTTTTAATATGTAGTTTTACCGTAAAAAGCACGTATCCACTACCAGAACCACATTAGAACTTTTCAAAATCACTTACTCTAAACTGATAAGCAATATATTCTTAATACCTTAATCCCCAGAATTAACCTTTGTTGAGCCCTGTTCTTCTTTAAGATTAGACCACGTAATCACATCTTCGTTACAGATATTCTGAAGTTTTTCTTTGTAACTAATAAGTTCTTCTATTGAAAGACCCTCACTCACTTCGCCTGCCGCAAAGAATTCAATTTCCCTCTTTAATTCTCTTAACCTAGAAAGTGTTATTACATCTTTTGTCCAAAGCTCTTTATGATTATAGAATCCATCTATGCCATTGAATACTGTAATCAAAACAGATAACAATAGAGTGAAATCTGTTATATAACTATTTTGGAAAGTTTTTAATCCCAAAAGAAGAGTAATAAGAGCCGATGCAAAAATTGAAAACATTTTAAGTCTAAATGCTTTCTTTTTATTTTTCACTCTTCTCTCTTCAAAGAAATCAATATTACTGTTTATTTCTTTAGTTAAAAAATCTAATTTTCTTTGTTTATCCATAAAATGTTAATCCTCTCTCTAATTCTATAATTGTTATATCTTTAATTATAATTATTCTTTATTTCTATTTCACTAATTTCTTTTTATAAATTAAATGAAAAAAGACACC
Source organism: Bacillus sp. EKM202B (assembly GCF_011066025.1). Lineage (NCBI taxonomy): Bacteria > Bacillati > Bacillota > Bacilli > Caryophanales > Bacillaceae > Bacillus > Bacillus sp. EKM202B. Next base: position 49,542 of record NZ_JAAMNK010000026.1, read on the forward strand.
TTTTATTATATCTTTAGTTGTTGCATTAATACCTTTAAATAAAGTATTCTCTTTAAAAGGGTAAGTCATCAAAATTCCAAATGTATTCCTCTTCTTCCTTAGGATTATAAGTTATAACCTGTGGTTGCTCTAAGTGAATTATATGTTGTTTTTCTATTAAAAACTGTGGATCAAATACTACTAAATTTTCACCAGTTTTCTTAGTAGAATTATATCTAATACCAGAATAACCAGCATACCTTGCACAATCCCCAATAAATTGAGTTATGAAATACTCTGGTTTCCATGTACTCCCTCTTTGCAGAACTTTCTTCTCTAAGATCTCACTACTAAGTAATGCAATGAAAATGGAATTCAAGGTTGTGTTTAAGCTTGTCCACTCATGTTTTAAATCTAGAATATTTTCAAGGCTTTTTATCAAAAACTTCTGTCTCCAGATTATGCAAGACTTATCTTCCCCGATAACTTCCCTAACAGCCGTTTCTTCATCTATTGCTAAATACAGGTTACTCTGTCCAGCATGATTATACCTTCCATCTGATGACAGGCCTAAAGGGGGTGCTTTCATATCTTCTTCACCTAAAATTTTAGAACTTGTTACATCTCTAACTCTTATCCACTCTTTATTTTTCACTGCAATTACAGGTAACTGCCCAGCATTTATTTCTTTAAATAATTTTCTTCCCAATACTGTACTTTGTCCTAAGGATGGATATTGTTCAAGGAAATGATAAAAATCAAGCAATTCTTTTCCATATTCCTTCAAAGATTTTTTTACAAAATCTTGTAATTCTATTTCATACCGGTCCTCCTTTCCAACGGTATCATACCTTGAAGTTATGTCAGCACTACAATTGTCACAAACTAAATGTTCTGCGATCTCATCTCTATATCTTTCCGGGCAATTTATTTCGTCAAATATTTCATCGACTGTTGTTTCTTCTCCTAATACCCATATGTAATCTCCACCTTCATAAGGCTGACAAGTTACACAGTATTTTAATAAATCCTGTGCTTTTTCTAAATATTTTTGTTTCGTTTTATTCATTAACAACCCACTCCTTTCCACATGAATATTCAATACCTATTTATAAATAATCCGACTAAATATACATTTTCAATTAATTGACAATAATTAATAATATACATAGTTTTTAATAACAATGTAAGGGGATATTAATAAGTTTAAAATCAAACTGAATGTAGTAAAACCTGCTTTATTTCAATGGTTTTACTTCCCATAAGGCAATATTCAAGGTTATGGAAAAGTCCCTATGTCCACATTTTTTTATGGCATTCTAAATCTTAGTATTTGCTATATACAAGATAGGACTAAATAAGATTTATGCATAAAAATAGCCCCTTAGATAGTATATGAATTTTCTAGAAGCTTATAAATATTAATATTTAGCATATTTTATTTTTAAAATGTTATATACTTTCGTTAATTCGTAAACCTTTAAATTAATTATACATTGGTTAAAATTTATCTTTTTAAGATTTACATTATTATACTTCTACTATATTTTCTAGTAGACAAATTGTTTTTATCTTAGTAGTTCATTTAATGAATCACCTGAACTACTAAGAGATATGCTTGCAATTAATAGAAGATATATTGAGGTTAGAAGTACATGGAAAAGCAAGTAGAAATTTATGAAGTTAAATAAATGAGAGCTACATTGTAGCTCCCCTCTCACCAAGCTAAATCTGAGTATCAAATTATAAAATAATATGATACTCAGTCACGTACTCTTCAATATTTGATTTAATTCTTCCAAAAAACCCTTTGCTTCAGCATAATTGTGTCTAATTTCGTCCGATGGGAAAGCTACAGTGTCTTCATCTTGGTTTTTATCTTCTTCGAAATCGTAACATTCGTATGAATTATTATTCAGACTCAAAAACGCTTCTCGCGCTTCAAGATAATAGTTCATCTGGAAATTAAACTGTTCTTCAGGTTCTCCTTCGGCTAAATCAGTATAGAATTTTACAATATCATCCCGAGTAACTTTCTTGATTTTTTCTTCTATTTCATGAGCTAGCTCCATAAAATCTGCTCTTTTTTCTACTATTTTGATTTTCTCTTCTAAATACTCATTCCATATTTTAAATTTCTTATTTTCCTCCAGCATTATATCCAATTTTTGTTTTGAATTTTGAATATCATTGTACATATCTTGTGATTCTGAGAATTTTTTATCATTCTCTCTTTTTATTTGTTTTATTTCTCTTAAATCACTTTTCACCCTAGTTTCAATGGCTTCTACGTTTTTTAATTTTTCATTAAATAAACGGTTCAGCCACCAAGAGATAACAACAATTAATACAGCAAAAAAAATTGCGCCAATGGCTAAAACCATTGAGAAAAAGCTGATGGTATTTGAAAGTGAATTACCCAACTCTGAAACCTGTTGTTCCAGCATCATTTTTTTTACCTGGTCTAATATTTGTTCATTTTGATTGACAGAATTGTTCAAACCCTTGCCCCCTTAATAATAATAATATTTCTTTAATATATTAACACAATATCACTATAGACGGAGTATACGTTCGATAGTTTTCAACTATAATGAAGAATGTTTCTCCACTAAAAAATACTAAAAACTACAATATACCTTTTTATGCAGTTCAAGTCTTTATTTTCTATAACACTGTAATCTTAATCTGTTTTCGTTTGAAGAGAAATCCAAAAGCATAAAGTGAAAATCCGCCTATTTTTACATCAAATAAAATTTTAATTGATAATCCTGTTTATCTTATATTGTATATCATTAACTTGAAATACTTCCGTACCCTCAACTTCAACACAATCTTTATCGAAAAATACATAATTATCATTTTGGCCTAAGGAACTTTTAAAAAAGAATCCATCATAACCAAGATGCTTTATTAATTCCGCAAGATATTGAGTAGGAAGGTAGTCTAGCTCCCAGATATCTGGGTTTACAGGTTTTGCAAGGTCCCTTACTAAAATTTGATATAGGATATAAGCTCTGACTCCCTCAAATAAATCACCTTCAAATTGGAACGGAGAAATAAAAATTTTAGCTACATTTAATCGAATTAAATGTAATGGCCTTTTTGTTCTTAAAGTAGCTATAGTAATTTGAGCGTCTTTGTATGGCCTTAACTCTGCTATACATGTATCTCTATCAATAGCAGTATATAAATAAGATATTCCTCTAGGATTGGCACGTCCAGAAGTTGCCAATTGAGCAGGTGGAGCACTCATCCTATCGATAGAATGTGCTCCAAATCTACCACGATAAAATATGTTTCCTATGAATAATGAATACTTATTACTATGAATTATTCTAGAAAGTTGTTCTTTTAAATCTTGTTTTATAAAAAATCGATTATCATGCTTTAATTCATTCTTAAACTCTTCCCAAATATCAATATCTTGAATCTCTTCGCTCATTTCAACAGCTCTTTTGTATAAGGTTTGATTATTCCATTCAGGATTTAGGGATTTCATTATGTCATTAAATAGACAAAGTTTTTTATCCCCTGGTAATACTTCAAGAAATATTCTTTTCCATTCAGCAGTAATTAAATGAAAAAGTGGATCTCCATTATCCATCGATTCAACATAATATTTACCAAAGAAAATCTTAAATTTAGATGCTATATTGGATATTTCTGTAACAAGAACATTTTCATTTTCACAATAACTACATATCCCAGTTTGATTACCACTTCTAATAATTTGTTTTAAAAATGGATCTTGAATACAAGTTAAACAACAGTAATTCATTTTAATTTCCTCCTGTATATTCTCTATGTATATACAACCCTTTAAAATTTTAATTTTGGGTTACACACGGATTTAGTGTAAATTTATTTTTGATTATTAACAATTCCTAAAGACTTTATATGGGCTTTCGCCTCTATTCTTTCAATATAAGTTTCCTCTCACATATAACAGTCACAATTACGTTTATACTATGAATGTGTTTCATCAATTCTATGATTACATATGTGAAATTTAATCTATATTCAAAAGAGGTTAGCTAAAAAAGGCTAACCTTTTTATTTATATAATAACTTAAGAATAGACCCATGCAAATAGCACTCAAAGCCCTTAAATTTTGACCACAATTTAACTAAAGAATATTTTATACAATTTGATTTAAAGTCTCTGGACCAATGGATAAGCTAGTAAATGTTTCATTTGTTTTTGTATATCCCTTGCATTTTGAAAATTATTTATGAATTTATCCATTTTTATAATTATATTTTCCTCTTCTAATAGTTTTCTGTCTTCTGCTTTAAATTTTGATATCTCTTTATCATAAACAACCTTTATAAATTTCTTTTTTGCCTCGATAAACAAAGAGAAGTATTTAATAAGATTAACAAATCTCGAAAAGATTGTGCTGCGTACTTATCCCTCCTAACAAGCAATATTAAATATTTAATTTCAAGTTAAAAAGAAACACCATCTTTCCACTACAATAATTCATTTTCCTGCACTCTAACTAAAAGACCTATGTGAAAAACAATAAAAATCTAATATCTTTTAAAAGTTCAAATTAAATATTTTTATTAATACAATATACAAATCATCGGTTTTAACTATATAGTTGAGAAGGAAAGCGTTAAAAAAGGAGAAGAATAATGATGAAATATCAAGCAATTACTCTATCATAAAAAAAGTCTTGTTTTATCTTGATGCTTTCATTAAGTATGTTAATTTTTACACTTCCAGCACCAGCTTTTGCACAATCCAATAACAATATTACATCTGGAACTGATTACTATGTATCTCCGACAGGAAGTGACCTCAATCCCGGCACATTAGATCAACAGTTTGCTACTATTCAAAAAGCTGCAAACGTCGCCAAAGAAGGAAGCACAATCTACATAAGAGGCGGAGTTTATAACCAAAAAGTACGTGTAACTCATTCTGGAGCCTCAGGAGCACCGATTACTTTTCAAAATTACCAGGATGAAAAGGTAATTCTTGATGGTTCTACTGTCAAGTTAGAGGATGATGGGTTATTTACAATAGAAGACAAAATTATATTCATGTAAAAGGGGTAGAACTTCGCGATTTAAAATCAACGAAAGCTAACGAAACCCCTATCGGCATTTATATTACTGGAATGGGGGGCTATATCGAGATTAGAAATAATTATATCCAGCACATTGAAACGAATGTAAAGAATGGAAACGCACACGGTATTGCTGTGAATGGGAATGTAGATTCTTTTGAGGTTACCAATAACAAAGTACATGATAATAACAACATCGGGATTGTTCTGATTGGACATGAAGGAGTATCTCCAGTAGCGGCTTTAGATCAAGTACGGAATGGAATTGTTCGTAAGAAAATCGTTCATCACAATTCACCTTTCAATAATACTAGTTATAATGAATATTCACCTGATGGTATTTACGTGGATGGGGGAAGGAAATTATCATTGAGCAAAATCAAAGCTACGAAAATGACCTCGGTATTAAAGTAGCAAGCGAACATACAGGAAAAAGTGCAAGCCAAATTACTGTTAGGGACGATACTATCTCCAATAATATAATGAGCGGAATTGCAATTGGTGGATATGACAACCAGCAAGGATATGCCGAAAATAACACGATCACGAACAATATTATTTATAAAAATCACACAAAAGATTAAGAGATTGGACAAATCGAATTAAATTACGATACCCGCAACAATGTAATTACCAATAACCACATCTATGCAAGTAATAGCCGTATTTTTATTAGCAATAATTTTAATAAAAACACCAGAAATAAACTTGATTACAATCATTACTATGGTGAATTCGATCAAAGTAATGGTTTGTGGCAATGGAAAAGAAAAACGTATAAAGTATTTTTCTCTTATCAAGCAAGTATAAATCAAGAAGGAGATGAACAACATAGTATATTTAGCAAATTACTCCTTCCTTCACAGTAAATATAAATAAGAATTGAGTTAGGAGAAAGCGTACATGAGTACAAAACAGTAGAGATTTAAGTTAATAATGTTTGCTTTGTAAGTAATCAATACACAAATGCAACAAACAAAAGGACTCATAATCGAGTCCTTTTTGTTATCAAAAAATATTAAATGTCTTATGGTTAAACTACTTATAGCTTTTGACATTCCCACGGCTAAAACCGCAAATCCTACGCTTTACGGTGTAACGGATCAGATTCTTGAATGACTAACCGTTCACAGTCCATTTCTGTTATAATTCAACTTTATATGATTTATTTATAATACCATCTAACTCTTGTAAATCTTTTAATTCCCCTATATTTCCTCTTGCATCATAACAGATAAAAATATTTAAATGTATATCTGAAAAATGATTTTTAGCTGCATTCCAATAATGCCTGTCTATCCCTACTACATCTAAGTTATGAGAATCTGAATTTTTTTTAAGTAAAGATTTTTTATAATTCAAAGCATCACTTTTATTATAGAAGAAAATTATTGTCTTTTCATTTATTGCTTTAAAAGCTCCTGTATTATCTTCGTTATCAAATTCCATCAAAGCATAATACGGTTCCCCAACAGTTTTTTTTGTTGGAAGAGCTGCCCACTTATTATAATAATCTGGGATTCTGATTTTCATAACAACATTAATTAACAATCTAGTTAAATCAAAGCTCATTTTAGTTACGGGATCTTCTAATGCTGTAAATCTACAGCTACTTTTCATAATAAAGCTAAATATCCATTTAGCAAATTTCAATACTTCCACTTCTTTTCCAAATACTGACATAACTTTTATGAATTGCTCATTCTTTGAATATGCTAACCCATTCTCTATCCCTAATTCCTTTATTAACCTAATCGATAATTTTTTTAACGTAGGAAAAATAAAAATGATTTTTGGTTCAGTTCTTTCCCTAAAAAACAAAAATGTAGAAAAATTGTTCATGCTTTGATCATAAAGATCCCCTATGTATAACTCACCTTCTATTAAAATCTTATTAATTATCTCTTTAGCATCTGTATAACTTTCTACTAACACAACAACTGGAGTGTCCTTAACATCTATATAGCTAGGTTTCATATTAATTACATCAAATTCATTACTTGAAATACCAATAACTTTAATTTCAGGATTGTTCAAAAAATGATACGGAGCTTCGTCACTTACATATGATGGGATGGTACCTATGAACGTTTCCGTAATAAAATAAAAGTTCTCTTTATTAGTGAGATCTTCACAATTTTTAATAGCAAAAACACCAAAATCTAGATGATTAGATATGTCATCAACCTTATCGACCTGCAGATTGTAAAAGTCAAATAATTTTATTTTCTCATCCATTCTTTTTTGGGTTAACTCACTAAATTCTTTTATATTTATTTGATTTAAGATATCTTTATTGTTCATGATAGTTGCTATTTGATCCCATCCGGGTAGCTTTAAATTAAAATGCTTTATTATACCTAACTCTTTTATTTTAGAAAAAAATTTATGAAGATTTATTTCAACAGCTTCCTCAAAATTTTCATTTCTCGAGTATTTCTCCAAAGCGTTATGAAGTCTATTATTTGGATGATTTTCTTCAGAAAAATATTCTTTCAACTTCTGCCTAGACTTTAAAGCATTAAGAAACTCGTCTGAAGAGATTTGGGTATTCAATGCATGTAGACATATTTTCTCAATCCAATAACTTTTTTCTCTGTTATTTAAAATTTCATGATTTGTGATAACACTCATTTCATTGCAGTAGTCTTGATATTTTTTTGGCTTAAGCTCAAAAGATTTTCTTTTAAAATGCGAATCAAATTTATCTTCAATCCAAAGTAATTCCTGATTATTCGCATATACCTCTTGAACATCTATTGTTCGATTAAAAATCATTTCCGATAACTCTCGAATCTTATTATAATGTAATTCATCTTGAGCCTCTAACGCGAAGCTACACTCTCTTTCAAATAAGAGTAGTAAGAAGCCCAAGTTTGAGCAGTTGGTAAGATGCATATGAAACAATTCATGTATATAAGTGTTTATTTCTGTACCTAACTCTAAATTTTTACCCATAGAAAAATTTATATAACCACCATCTCTTACGCTATAACTACCTAAAACTTCGAAGTTTTCATACTTCATTTATCTTCCTCCAAAATATACATCCATGTAGAACTTTTAGTATCTTCATCTAGTTCATGAATTGAATTTAATACAAGATCAAAATCCTCATTAACATCTATTTTAGTCATGACCACATTATTTAAATGTGTCGTAAAAATCCGACTCATTTTCTTCCAATTATCTAATCTTATTTTCTCAGAGTTTATTGAAATCGTTTTTACATTCTTCCCTCTACTTATTTTTTTTATTTGGGCTTCCAAACTGAGAGCATTGATGAAGAATGTATTCTCTAAAGCCTCATACCAACCTGCGCTATCTCCGAAGGAGGGTAGTGCATAATATGTATTAATACCATCTACTTTGCTATTTATTGTCCGCAATTGCTCTATGTCAATCTTCCAATAATATGTATCTTCAGGAATCACTCTGTAAGGTCTTTTATATTGTATAAAAAATGATTTTTCTGATATTTCATAACCAAAATCGTATCCTTCCAATTTTTCTTCAATTTGACTAATACTAAAAGGATAAATTTTTTTATCTAATGTAAATTGAAAATAATTAACTAAATGATGAGTAATACAAGCTTCATAATACTTTTCAGGCTGAATTTTTGACACAGATAACCCTCCAAAAAATATAAAGACAATCTTCCTTAATCGTTGATTTTCCGTTTATAAATTAAGTGTAATATATAATTCTATTGAATGATACTTTCCATTAAAATGTATTGAATATTAACATTCGATACATAAATAAAAACTCCCAAAAGGGAGCTTTTATTATTGATTAAACGGCATAATTTCGCTCTTCATGTGTTTACCATTAATGTAGCCAATGATAACATAAAATCCTGGTGGATAAGCTGCGTTAATTGTCGTGTCCCAGTTTTGATATATAACACCATTTTTTTCCTTGTATGTAGGATTCATTGTAAGGTATCTAGCCAAAGAACCGTCTTGTAGAACTCGGAAGATTTTCACTTGGTCGTCGGGCGTTCCTGGACGAGAAGGAGTTGATGCTAATTCCATATGGAATTTATTATTAAAGTCATACCCATTCTGTATTTGAGAAGCTAGATTAGCTGTGAACGGACTAATGAATTCATATAAAATGTGTGTATTCGTAATTCCCCACTCATCGTTTAATGGATCACTTGCTTTTGTTGCTGCTGCTGCTTGAGTTGATGGTTTAATAAGTTCTGTTGTTGCTAATGCTCCTAAAGTTAGAGCTCCTGTTAGTACAATTGTAGCTAATTTTTTCATAAGAATTTCCTCCAATTTAAATTATTTGATTGGTCCTGTAATGAAATTGTAAACCGTGCGGTCAGCCTTGATGTCAAAATGTGCTTCCATAGTTGGAAATCTAGGATTCACAGGAATTGAGCTTAGCTCTCTATCAATAATTGGTTGATAGATTTTAATTCGATACCCACCAACTGCTAATTTGCTTACATTAATGCTTGTGCTACTAGTTCCTTGTCCATAAGAACTTGTTGTATCGGTATAAACATGTTTGCTTAAAGGTCCTTGTTGAACAATTTTCCCTGTATTATCTTGAATTGTATAACGTGGTTGATAATCAGTAATATCTGGGTCGTCACTTGTTACTACAACCATTTTTGCTTTCAATATATTAATAGCTGAACTTGAATAACCTACATCAATACTTCTGACGCTTTCACTATGTAACACACCGTCGCCAACATAATCAATGTCTGTTCCTTGAACAAAGAAAGGAATGTCTGTAATTTTTGACCATGTTCCATCTGATTTTTTATATTCAACTATAACCTTATAGCCAGTGTTTTGATTCATAAACGGTAGTGTTAAAGTAACAGTTGCTGTTCCATCAGCTTTTGTTGTTTGAACTGGTGAATAAACCGTCCCGCTAGACGAATCAACTGCTAATCGAACTTGACCGACCGTGGCTTTGTTTGTATTATTAGTCATCTTGACCGTGTGTGTTAATACATCGCCTTTCTTAACTTCCATGTGGTCACTGAATATCGAACCGTTTAACTTCCATGTGCCTTCATCGTAAAAATTGGAATCGTCATACCACACACTAATAACTTCTGCTTTTGCTGACGATGTTGGTTGAGCTAACTCAGTGATGGTTAAACCACTAAGAGCTAACGTACCTGTCAATATTACTTTTCCAAATGTTTTCATTTGAAATCCTCCTATTAACCGTTATAAGTGAAAGATTTTGTGCTTGAAAAATGGTTGTCAATTTTAACGATAGCTACATAATTACCTTTTGTGTAATCAGAAGTGAATGTTGTCTCCCATACGTGAGTATCAGCTGTTACTTTTGGAGTAATTGTTTTATAACATGACAACGAACCATCTGCTTCAATTTTGAAAATTTTGCATTCGTTAGTTAATACACCAACAAATTCACTGTCAGCAATACAAAGTGTATCTCCCAATTTGAAACTTGAACTAAGTCCTAAGCTGTACTCCTAAGATATTGCAACATTTGCTAACTCGTAAACCGTGCTAATTCCCCAAGCATCTGACACAGCTGCTGCTGTTTTGGTTGGCTGTGAAAATTCTGCAATTGTAATTCCCCCAATTGCTAATGCTCCAACTAACACAATGGCTTTAAATGACTTGATTTGTTATTTTCTCCCAAATTTTTTAATTGGTAGAAATTTACCGACATCCCCAGGATTTAAATGAATTACCTACTACAGGATGTGAAGTAATAACGTGATACCCTTTTTATGATTTGAAAAATTTCTTTCATAAAAATGCTTTTTAAAATTTTATTTTGTGCATTTGCCCACCTTCTAGGCCAACATTAATCCCTTGTATTGCTGGGGCGAAATGTCTAAAAAAACTTTCATGTTTATTACCAATTCTTCATCAACATGATCATTTTCCAAATTAAAAAAATCTCTGTGTTGTAAAAATATAAACCTCCCTCTAAAACATTTAAATGTGTTCTGATCTGAAAAATTTGATTAGCATTACAAGAGCCCCTCTACAGAACAATCCCATTATATCACAATTAAGGAATATAAATTATTTTTTTGTAATATTTTTTATTTATAACATTTAAAGGTAATTATTATCGTTTGTCAGATTGTATTCATAATATAAAGTGGTATTAATTTATGGAACATACAAATCTTTTTATGCTAGCAGTGAAAAATATTCATAGTCACAAATACACTAACTGCTCTCAGCATAATTTAAATAAAAAAATTCACTACCGTTAGCGAATGGGAGGCTGACGTCATTAATGCTTGTCCTAATCCTGAATGTATTCAAATAGAGATTATTGATGATGTATGTTTACTATTTAAATGATAATAAGCGCTATATTTATTTAGTTAAAAATGATAGAAAGAATTCCCGTCAACTCTTTATATTATTTGAAGCCTTTGAATTCTTCATTGGAACCATTTATTCTTTTAAATTACATAGAAAAGAATTTAAATCATTCACTAAAAAAACAATAAAATCGTAGGAGTTACTAACCTATTCCACGTTTTTTAACATGATTTCATCCCTCCATTTTTCTTCATACTTTTTTATCGTTTTCCGCCATAAGACTCCTTCCTCAAAAATGTGAAGGTGTGAAACACCCATTTTAAGTGGGAGATGAATGTCGGTTGGCATAAGCCAACATGTTTGCTATCATTTACTTGTACAGATTGCTCTTCGAAAACTGAAGATATGAGGTTGGTTGCAGAAAAACGTTGTAACCGTAAAATCTTCAACGTTCTATCGCCCCACGCTTGCCGAAGTTGCGAAAACCAAGCTAAAGTAGGGAGTGTGGTGAGTCAACGTACAAGATACTTATGTTCCCACCGTAGGGACTACGGGTAGAGCCTGCTAAGATAACCGGTGGATACATCGGTGTTCGCAGGAACTCCCACTTCAAAAAGTCCGTAAGGACGTTAAGTGGTGAGTAGTTCAATAAACTGGTATCCTTTCAGGTTACTTTCATTTACCTTACAATAACCCTAAATATCTTTCTTTAGATATCAAATTCCTTGAAGATAACGATGCAAAGATCCATTAACTTAAGAATTTTATAATGCCCCCAGAACAAAGAATTTTTACATTTTCACCTAGGATATTATTTTTCAGCTTAATAGCAATGTAGAGGGATTCCAGATTTTAAAATCCCTGAGCTTGCTGCCTACTGGCCATAGCTTTTTTGAGGTTTAGGTTACTGTGATGTATAATTATCAAAAAATCTAAGGAGTTATATATATGGTTAATATGAAAATAATAGCTGAGGTTTTTAGGATAGGATTACAAATTGGTTTATTTTCAAAAACTGAAGTAATTGAGTGGGCTGATCATACAATTGAAACGTTAGATAGTCCTTCTATTGAGATTATAGAAGTTTCTTTATCCAGTAATGATAAGTTAGTTGATATTGTATCTAAATTAAAGAACATAAAAGGAACGTATGATCAAAAATTACCCGTAAAAATTATACTAGGACTGTTATGGGAGAAATTTATGATAAATGAAGAAAATGTATTGAAAATACAACCATTTATATCTGATTTGATACATAATAATTGCTGTGAGGGATTCGATAATGTAGATATACAGCTGTATAATTTTAATGAGGAAATTAATTTAGCCGCAGATAATATATATGGGAATCTAGAAGATATTAGTCAGGAAATGAAAAGCTTTTTATATCCTTATAAAGATTTTAGCATGTATTTTCATTTACCTTATGGTGGACTGGATGATGAATAAAAACAGCAGGTCTCAAAGACTCTTAAAACTTCTTGAAGCAAATAGAAAAAAGCATAAACCTACTCATGGTGCTTTATATGATGAATGCGTCTGCGTGTTAGGTGCTGGAACTAAAGAATTATCTCCTGAAAGAGGATCAGAAATATACAAATTATTAAATGACTCTTATCCTTTTGAATGGTGGGGACGAATCAGTTGGAATAAGGTTTCCCTTAAACATACCATTGACTCCATGGATCAAATATCTCATCTTATCCCATTGGAAAGTAAAGTCTATATCCTATGGAGTACTGGACCTACTCCTGTTCTCTTTGCAAATTTAAACGATATATTACGTAATATTGACGATGTAACGGCGGTTGGTAGCGACACTTATCTTTTTTCTCCAAATAATTTTGTTATAGAATTTTACCATGAAGGTGAAATCATGATTGGTTTTGGAAAAGACTGTATTTAACAGCCAACATACAAAGAAATTTTTTTGTTTCTAGATTTATCATTTTAGCCACGAAGACTCCTTCCTCAAGGAACGCAAAGTGAGTAGGTGGGAGATGAATTGGCTTCGAACAAGGGATGGCAGGAAGCCATCTTAATTGTTCGACATACATAAACTGTTACTTTACTATCTATCGAATGTACGTTTGTTGTATAGTAGACACATATCGAAATGGGGGTGAAACGAATGATGATCAATAAAGCATATAAATTTCGTATTTATCCAAATCAAGCACAAGCGACCCTAATCAATAAAACGATTGGCTGTTCTCGTTTTGTATTCAATCATTTCCTATCTCTATGGGATAATGCATACAAAGAAACAGGAAAAGGTTTGACATATGGGACATGCTCTGCCAAACTTCCTGCCATGAAGAAAGAGTTTGTTTGGCTAAAAGAAGTGGATAGTATTGCGATTCAGTCGTCTGTTCGCAACCTT
>NZ_JAAMNK010000027.1:0-59968 GCF_011066025.1 Bacillus sp. EKM202B
AAAATAACCCTTGGAACAAGGGAGTTAGCTCGGCTGTCTTAGGACGAATTCGTTAGCTACCAAAAGTAACGACTAACCGAGAAGCCCCCACTTCAAACAGTCCGTTAGGACGTTAAGTGGCGGGTAGTTCACTGTGTTATTAAGCTACATCTTGAATACAAAGGATGCATTGGTCATTCTCACGAATGGATAAAATACGAGACTGGGAAGTTCCCTGAAAGTTACAGCAAAATAAAGTGGTAAGTACTTAATACAAGTGTATGTTAAAGAAGGATTTGCGGAGGATGTAATGAGAAAAAAGAACCCTGTAGGGTTCTTTTTCAAGGCATATTAACAGTAAGGAGAATCATGAAATGCTACTTCAAATCTTTATTAGGGAAAAGATTTTGAAAAAACTCAACATACGTCTATTTTTACATAAATGTAAGATATAGTAAATTGATAATATGTATACTTACTATTACCAATATTCAATTAATATAATTGAAACTATACGTATAATGTTAATAAACGTTTAGAAATCTAATATTAGATTTCATTGGTTAAAAAACTTAAGATATATCATTTCAAAAACTAACTAACATTTAAACGATTTCAATTGAAATCGGGTGTGTATTAACTCATACAAGCCTAATAAAATAAACAAAGACCCTGTAAACATACAGGGTCGGATACAGGGTTAAGGGAACGCATAGTTTCTTAAAATCATAATAACATGTATTTTTTGGATAGATATAAGAGGATTTTGACAAAATTAAGAACAAGACAGAAAATCTTTAAAAGAGCAAATGTGGTGCTGGAATTTTGATTCAGAATTAAACTACATGTTGATATTGTTACAAATTCTTGCGCATCGTGATCAAATTGTCTTTAAAGAAGAGGTTTAGATTAGAAGGATTATTGAATCTTCCTGAAAAAGAAAATGTTCTTTAGATTAACAGAAGAAAAGACACCTTTCGGGTGTCTTTTCTTTGAAAATACTCTATAATTAACTTTGGGGAAGGTAATGTTAGAGTATTCGTTTAGCATTATCTTTATATTTAATAAACCATGAAATTGAAAGGTTTTGTGGTTTATTTTTTTTGAACAATAGGTATTACAATTACAGTATTGGCAGTGTGCTATTGATCATAATAAGCATTTGGAGAAGTAGATTAAAAGTCTAACATCGAATAACGGTTCCGGAATATAGTGTTGCGAAATGATCTCCCATATCCCAGACGGTACTTGCCTGTATATAGCCCTTAAAGCCATCTGAAGAGTAATAAATCTCTTTTGGTATACTTTCTTTAGATTGGAAATGTGCTTTAGAGTATTTTACATAATGGTTTTTAATAACTTTTGATTCAGGCAGAATAGTGTTTTTTTGTTCCAATGCTTGTCTAGCACTAGCGGGTGGTATGAATTTTACAGTGTTTTGGTAATTATGATCTAAGGTGTCAGCTTGTACACTGTGTGAAGAAACAAAGACGCTTAAACTACTTCCCACAATTAATGTTGTAAATGCTAACTTTGAGAATTTTGTTAATCTACTCATCTTATAATCTCCTTTTCATTATTTTGTAAGGTATCTCCTTACACCTCACAGTCTATATCCACTACACAAGGGTGTACATACATATTGATAGACAAAATTCTACAAAATACCTCATGTTTTTGGGTTTGTGTATAATAATCCAATGTTTAATATTTTTCAGAAGTAAAAAGGTAGAGTTTATATAATAGAAAATGAATAATTTATGCAGAGCTTGTATATAAAATTATTGTTTAAATATTCTAAAATGAGTTGATAAAGATGCTGGGATGATTTTAGAAAACAAATAATTTTATAGGTGAAATTTAGATTCTAATTCTCTTTTTAAGTTTATTTATAGCAGCATTCACATGTGTGGATTATTGAGATTTAAATATAAAATATCTAAAGAATTTAGTGAAAGCAAACACTTTAAATATAAAAAAGTGAGAAAAATGATAAACATTCTTCTCACTTTCATCAATTAGGGTGGCATATACATAAATATGCGTTTGAGTGGATTTTGGATGAAAAATCCACATGCATAGTATAACAAAATATTTAAGGTTTTTTGCATGTAATATTGCATATGAAAAATATATAATTTATAAATTTTAATATTTAAAACTTATATATACATGTTACAATGAAATTCTCTAATTTATTTTATTCTTCTATTCGGAATTTATGGTTTAGTGATTCAATAAAACAAAAGTGACTGTAGTAAATAAATAAATGAATGAAATGATGCAGTTAGAATGGTTAAAAGGCAGTTAAATATAATTATTAAAAGAATAAATTCATTTAGTTATGTTTAGTGAATTTATTATGGTAAGGATTTCACTCGATTTGAATAGCGCTCAATTAAACTTTTATCCAAACAAAGTCAATAATTATTTTTTAAATAAAGTATGGTTTCATCCAGTTTATTTGGAATAATTCGTAGTCTAATAATTGCTTAATCTAGAAAAATAACATATTCGAAAGGAGGATAAAAAACGCAGCTTTTTAAATTTAAATATATATATATGAATATGTTTATAAAAGAGTGTAATGTTGATTTCATTTCGAATAATACTATAAATGAGCGTAGAGAGAAAATAAAGGAGCAAACATTTAAATAAAATATTTGAGTAGTATGAATGAAAAGGAGAAGTATATAGTGTTTAATATAAAAAGTAAATTAGAGCAAATAAAGCTTAAAACAAAGTTATCTATGGCATTTATAGCGATATTAATTATACCTAGTCTTATCGTTGGAATAACATCTTATGATGAGTCGAAAACAGATCTTAATGAAACAATTCTACAAACTGCGAAAGATAATGTGAGTATTTTAAATAAGATAGTTGATGATGAATTAGAAAATAAACATATAGATGTAACTCATTTTGCAAAGATACTCACACAAGGTGATTATAATCCTGATCAATTGCAAAATGTACAGAATAACTTTGATCAATATATACAGTTACATCCAGAGATAGAAACGATTTATACTACATCTAGTAATAATCAATTTATTCATGCACCTGTTGGAAAAATACCAGAAGGGTTTAATCCGTTAGAAAGTAGTTGGTATAAGGACGCAGTAAAAGCCAATGGAGAAATTATTGTTTCGTCTCCCTATAAATCAAAGGCTACAGGAAATATGGTAATTGCAATTGCAAAGCAAAATGCAGATAAAAGTGGTGTCATTGGTGTGGATTTAAATATTAATGATATTGTAAAAACATCCAAAATGATAAAAATTGGCAAGCAAGGATTTGTATCTATAGTAAGTCAAGATAAAACTATAGTTGTACATCCATCATTAAAGCCTGGAGAGAAGTTAGAGAAGACTTTAGCGGATGAACTGTACAAGAAAGAAAATGGAGTAATTACGTATAGCCTTAATGGTGAAGACCGAAACATAAGCTTTAAGACAAACAAAAAAACAGGTTGGAAAATAGCTGGTGTAATGCCCACGAAAGAAATTGAAGAGGCTACCAATCCTATTTTTTATAAAACGCTCTCTATAATAGGGGCTTCATTATTATTAGGTGGAATTGTAATTTTCTTCATACTTAGATCTATTATTAACCCATTAAGACAATTGGTTATTTCAGCTCAAAGAATTAGCCAGGGAGATTTAACTGAGAAAATAGATATTCGTTCAAAGGATGAACTTGGTCAATTAGGTGGTAGTTTCAATACAATGGCAGAGTCGTTACGTAATATTATTTCTCAAATTAACACATCTGCAGGACATGTAGCTGCTTCTTCTGAGGAATTAACTGCAAGCGTAGAGCAAGCAAGTGATGCGACAGAACAAATTACAAGAGAGATGGAAGAAATCTCGAATAGTGCAGAAGTTCAAAATAATGAAGTGGAGTCTGGAGCTAAATTAATTGGTGAAGTAACACGAAATATTCAATACGTAGCTACTAATGCTTCTGAAGTATCGGCTTCATCCATATACACAAAACAAAAAGCCAATGAGGGTGAACAATTAGTAGAACAAACTGTAACACAAATGCATTCTATACATCACTCTGTTTCACAATCCGATTATGTAATTAAATTATTAGATAAAAAATCGCAGAAAATCGGAAGTATATTAGAGGCGATTCAAAATATTGCGGAACAAACAAATTTATTAGCATTGAATGCAGCGATTGAAGCAGCTAGAGCAGGAGAACAGGGACGAGGATTTGCAATTGTTGCCGATGAAGTTAGAAAGTTGGCGGAGCAATCATCCGAATCTTCAATGGAAATTGGAAGTTTAATCAACGAAATACAAGCAGATGTACATGAGACTGTAAAAGCTATGAATGAAGTAGGAGTAGAAGTACAGTCGGGAATTCAGGTTGCGAATGATACAAAACAAAGTTTTTATGAGATTTCAAAATCTGCAAATGATATTGTATCAAAAGTGCATGGTATGGTGGGACTATCAAATAAAATGACAACTGATGCAATGAAAGTCGATACATCGATTGATCAAATAGCTATGGCTGTGAAAGAGAATTCTTCAAGCGTGCAAACGATAGCAGGCTCATCTGAGGAACAACATGCTTCTATGGAAGAGATAAACTCTTCAGCAATACAATTAGCACAGATGGCGGAAGAACTTCAAGAGTTAATTGGTGGATTTAAGATATAAGTTCAGATTCTAGGATAGAATCCTAGAAAGCGTGTTAAAGAATAAGAATTAAAAAGCTTATATTATGTAAATAATTATAATATATATTTTATAAAAAGATTAACTACTTTAAATGGTAGTTAATCTTTTTTAGTGTATCGTAAAACTTATGTTTAGAAAGAAGAAAGCTACAGGAAAAGTATAGTTCATATTTCGGCATTTAAATTAAATTTGTTGTGGTGCACCACCATGATCGCCAACACTATATGAAGGAGCAGGATAATGTCCATGTGTAGCAAGCTGATCTGTTTTAGAATATTGAGAAACTCCCACCGTTAACGCCCCAATAAAAGCAATACCAGATAAGAATAAGCTAATTTTTTTCATTATTTTAACACTCCTTTTTCGATTGATTTTCGTCTTGCTCGATAACAAATTTGGAAATAGTCACTTACTTTTTTGTGATTCTCTAATTGTCTACATTTTGTAGCAAATAATTCAGCGTATTCGACAACATATTCCCATAACTCTTCTTTCTCAAAGTATAACATTCCTTCTCGAATGATTTTTTCTGATTCTTCCAATGGAATGTTTTCGTTTAATCTTTTTAAAATAAAGAAGTGATGTATATATTCTTCGTTATGAATTTCTCTGCAAATCTTTAATCCCTTATCAATGAGTTTGCTAGCTATCAATTGTTCCCCTAATTTATAATGTTCCTTAGCTTGTAGGAAGATAGCCTTAAAGTGTGTAGGGATTTTATCCGTTACTTCTGAAAGATGACGAATAGCTAAAATAGACATGCTTTGATCAGAATAGAGCCACCCCATAGTACTTCTTACATATAACAACGAATCTTCTTCCTTATTCTTTTTTAGTAAATCAATTGCAGAATGTAGATATTCTTCTGCTTGTTCGTACTGCTTTAAATAGATACAGCAGCCACCTAGTAAGCTATTACAAAAAGCTGTTTTTACTTCATAACCTTCATACTTCGAAAAAATTGCTCTCGATTTATTTGCGTATTCAATAGAAGCGACCATGTTATAGGTATGATGATAAAAAGTAGCGATTCTATAGTAGAATTCAGCATGTTCAATTTCATCTGGTATATCTACTAATATCTTTTCTGTCAGTTTATAATGTTCCTCTGCCTCAGTATAATTTGATATAAAAGTGGAATGAATGGATTTAAAAAAGTGATAATAGAAGCGTAGAAAATGGTCTGTAGGCATATCATAATCGCTAATAGCATCAAAATTATTTTGTTGAATACCAAGGCTATCTGTTAAGACAGTGTAACGAAATTCCAGTAATGAGTAATACAGTAACAAATTTTGATCCTGACGTTCTTGATTCGGCTCAATGCTTAACTTGCCAATCTTTTCATCAATATTCTTTTTTAGATTAGTAGCTTTTACAACTTGTTGAGATAGCATAGATCGATACCAGTCGTTCAATAGAGAGGTTAATTGCTCATTTTCATTTACTGAAACACTCATTATATACTCCCCCATCCTATAGAAATGTCCTAATCCAATTTAATTGTTACTATCATAGCAAAATAGAAGAAAAAATGGAGTAATTTTACAACTTTTTCAAGGAAATTCAGAAAATGATCAATTCTTGTCGAATGTACTTAGAATTTAAGTAATCTCTTGGGCAATTCTTGTTTGTGTGAAAGGAGGGTACTTGAAAATGAAAGTAGAACGAATCTTTGAAGAAGGAGTCTTTTGTCGGAAAAGATAAAAGGGAGAGAAAGTCATGTTAGGAAAATTAGGTGAATCAACATATCACTGTATTAACAGAAATGAACAGTCAATACAGTGATATGTTGATGGATATAGGTATATAAAAGGTGTCTAATGAAAAAGAAGAGTTGCTTTTAGATAGTAAGAATGGAACGGCAATTCTTTTACTAGAAGAGACAATACGTTTAGAGTGGGAGGGAACAACACAGCGTGTTATTCGTACGATATTTGACTAAAAACAATGCAGCATATTCTAACACGGTAGTAGGAGAAGTTATTTCTTATAAAGGACGAGCAGTAGCATTTGAAGCGAAGTCTACAAATGAGATAAATCGATTTGATTTAATTTAAAGAACATTGCACAGCGTCAATTGGATTACTTAGAGAAGGCGGAGGAAATGGGGGCGGTTTCTTCCTTATAGGGTTCAGCAGGGACAAGTCAATATTCGTGGTACTACCATTAGTCATTCGGTCTTATGTAAGGATGTCGCAATAGCCAAAAGGAAAAAAGTCCATACCAAGAGCAGACTTTGATATTTATGGGTACCTAGTAGAACAAACTGAACGAGCACCAGTGGATTACTTACAATACATTGATGAAGCGGCAACTCCAGTTATGTTTGATGTCATGATTGAATTTGATGAGGACCATAAGAGAGTAGCAATTAACATTGAAGTAGCAAAAGAGAAGATAGCCAACAAGAAATGTAAGTTATTAAAGGTTTGATGGATAAGGGAAGCATGCAGAGTGGATGGTGGGGGCTACTCTGCATGCTTCCCTTATTTAACAATGAGATGGCAAAATTTCACGTACCTTATGTAATATTAAAAAGACAAATCCAGAAATAGGAGGATTACAGATGGAGCAATTAGCATCCTTTCCAGAAATCAATGACGAGACATATAAAGGGTTCAAAAATAAGTTTAAGCAAATAGATAAGGCGTTTCAAAACGTTCTTGATTGTGACGAAGCTGAAATAATTAAGATGAAGTACCTAAATGGAGAAAAGCTAAAAGATATTTTTATATACCAAGAGTTATCAATTAAAAGAGATCATTTCTACAATAAGAAAAAGAATGCAATTCGATTGATTGCTACGTCGGTGAGGACGATTTGATTTTTGTATATCCATTATTAACTAAAAATATTAAAAAATATGTAATTATGCATATTTAACCAAAAATAAATATTATTCCTATATAATGGTAATTGTATTTAACAAATTCTGGGGGTTTTAAAATGAAAAAATTAGGAAAAACACTTCTAACAGGTATTGTTTTATCAAGCGGACTTCTTTTTAGCACTTCTGATGCATTTGCATATTCATCGAAAGGTTCTATTGATTTCCATACTGATTATAATAGCTATGGTAAGGGCGCTTCATCTATTAATGTAGTGGGAGATGTACCTTATAGTAACAGTTTGGTTGAATTAGTTAGAAAAGGCGGAACTGTTGTACAACGTCATGATATTGGCGCTGGTCATTTCGATATATCATTGCCACTAGGCGGTGTTACACCGGGATTATATGATGTACGTGTAACATCAGATACAGGCGGCGTTCATAAGCAAGGTGTATTAACAAATTACCTAAGAGTAAAATTATAATTACTTATTATAAAGAATATAGTTTGAAGGAAAGGGCAGGATCATTCAATAATGATCCTGCCTTTTGTATTTATAAATCTTCGACAAAATCCCGACAAAAAAGGATACTAAATAGGGGGAATTTTGATAATGAAATCACCGGTATTCTTAATGTACAAACTCTTTGAAAACCGCATAACGAAGAGGATTAACACTCCTGTTAGTGAATGTTCTGATGCGAGAATGTCACGGTAACGTATATCGCATAGTAGGGCGGACAAGGCGGTAAGAACCCGTGTTAAGAAGAGAAGACCCATGAATATATAACAATGACATATTCCAGTGTAGCGGGTGTGAAATGACTCGCATTCGTCATGCTGTTTCTAATTATGTTCACTATCAGTTCAGAGACTGCCATATCCTCTGAGCTGATAGTGAACATAATAATTCTCTATTCTATATTAATGTCGTCTCTTGAAAATGGAATGGGGGTGGTTGCTCATGATTGAGTTACACTTGCATTAAATTTTTAGAGCAACAATGTTTTATCAAGTACATCAGTAATTACTCACGCTCTTTATTATTGATGTAGAAAACAAAGAGCTCTCCACTCTTTGTTTGAACTAACGTAGTGGAGCCTCCTCTCCAGCCCCTTGAAAGCTGTCACTTCAGTAATGTTTTTTGTATTATAAAGATAATTGGTTATTTATATGAGATATTGAGAATTAATTAGTATTATGAAATAATAAGGATAAATAGATTTTATGATGAGTGTGATCAATATATTTAATGTCTAATTATATATAGATGATCTTCTAGGGGAGGAGAAGTTAGTTTGCCAGAGGAGAACAAAAAAAGACTGTTTACACTGTTTTTATTATGTGTATCCTTAGCTATAACCTTAGTATCTAAAAAAATGGGATACTTTAATATCGCAGGTATAGGTATTCTGTTCGGGTTCGCTGTTATGTTAGCATCAATTGTTGAAAGTATCAGAGATAAGAAGAAAATCAAGAAACAGAATGAGAATTAGCATCCAACATGGGTGCTTTTTTTGTTGTATAGGGAGTACCGCCCCATAGCTATCAAGCTAAGATTATATAAATTCAATTTTAGGCGAGATTGTTTCTTTTTTTAAAAGGGTAAGTGTATGTTATTGAAAGATTTGTATACGAAATAAACCCTAAAGGGTTTCAATTTTTTGAATTAAGCGACTTGATTATCAGACAGGGGACAATTGTAAACGACACCTAATATGTTAGTTCTTGTCTTTCTTAAAAACATTATCTATCTGGCTTCGTGATAAGCATTTTAATGGATTATTTTTATTTATTTTATAAGTTAAGGAGAAACTTATATCATCCCATTAGGGGATACTACTATAAAAATGTGAATCTTTATTTAGTTTACTTTTATCAATCCGTTTAATTTTTTAATAATACCGTAAGTAATTATAGTACTTAGTTTAGGACCTCTTTCTATTGTTTTTTTACTATTCCTTGATTCTATTCTAAGTATTTTTCTGCTAGATAAGAGGGATAGGATGAAATAGGAGGGCCAATCTTAAAATAGGATAAACTGGTCTTTGAAATCGGTATACAGTTTTTAAATAAATACAGTTTTTGCAATATGTCTTTATCTATAGGGTGAAGCATGTAATCGGTCATGATGAAATAATTATGATGATAGATAAATACTTTTCCTTCTGGAAGAATCGTGTAATTAGATATATTTGGATAAATAGGTGGTCCATCTGAAAATTGATCTAAACTACGTTGTGAAACTTTAATAATTTCCTGAGTTGAAAATTTGAATTTGCGAAATGCTATGGTATTAATAAATGGTCGTTTTTGGTTATTTTCTATATAAAATAACTCTCCTTTTTCATTTTGTACAACCCGTAGATTTGGAATTGACTCTGTAGAGGTTATGGGAGGACCTTCTGTATATTTGTAGATAAATGGATTGGGGATTAAGATAATTTCATTTTGAGTATATTTGAAGTAGGAAAGCATGTCTTTCGAAATAAACCTGCGTTTAAAGTTATCAATTAAAAATACTTCACCGTGTGAATTACTAAACAAAATACCATTTAAATCTTTAGAAGGGAGGTTAGCATATAGGTTTTGAAAAGAGAAGGGTGTTTTAAAAGTAATATCGAGCACTTGGCTAATGGGATAAAAAGGTTGGAATGCATTTAGGCGTTTCCAAAACATTGCATCTCCAACAAACCAATATAAAGGATTTGTATCCCAATATTCACAGTACTTTTCATAGACCTTTAATAATATTCTTCTAGTATGCATAACTGAACAGTGGTCTACAACATTAGCAGCTGTATATAAAATTTTCGAAGCTTCTCTCACAAATTCATTTCTAGATTGTAGGTTATAATCAACATATTTTACGTATTGAGAAGAGTACACTACATCAATTTCAGGATGTTTCTCTAAGAAAGATAACATTTCAGCTAATCTATTTGGAAGGTATATAGTATCGTCCGTTAAATAGCAAATATAATCCCCACGGGTTAATGGAAGTGCCTCATTGATAAGTGTTGCATATCTGGTGGTTTTATATCTCTCATTATCTTGTATAAAACTATTCTTATAAGTAATTCGAGGGTCCTCTAGATAATTTTTTATGACATTTATCGTTTCTTGACAGGAGTTGTCATCCATAATAAACAGTTCCCATTCTTTATAAGTTTGCATTAGAATACTTTCAATGACTTGATTAATTAATGATGGCTTATTATAACTGGTAAGGATAATTGATATTAGGGGTTGCAAAGTTTCCACCTCTTCTAAGAATAAAGAATGTTTATTTAGTAAAGTGTAATAAATAAACATTCTTTATTAATACTCTCTTTTTTTGCACATGAATAGTTTATTACTTTTTCATAGATATGGTATGGACTATAGTGGAGTGAAAAAGATATATAGGTGAATATAAATATTGCTATTAATTTTAATAAATAAAGAAACCTTTTTTAAAATTATCGGAACGGATTGTCCTTTCTGTTTATATAATAACGTAACTGTTTTTGTATTTGTTGATAAGGAGGAGAGGGGTATTTGCCTAAAATTTCAGTTATAATGACAAGTTACAATAAGCCTGCGTTTGTTGAAAAATCGATATTAAGTGTATTAAACCAGACTTTTCAAGACTTCGAGCTTTTTATAATGGATGATGATTCAGATGAAATGACCCAGAAGGTGATTCAACCATTCATAAATAAGGAAAATGTTCATTTTTATAAAAGTAATGTAGCCCATATTTCTGAACGGACAAAAAGAGTCAGATATGCTGCTTTAATTAATGAGGCACTTAAGCATGCGAAAGGGGAATATATAACTTATATTACAGATGATAATCAATATGAAGAAGAACGCCTTAAAAAGATGTCTAGTTATCTTGATGAGAATGAAGATGTTCAAATTATTTACTCTGCATCAAAAACGATTCATATAGATGAATCAGATATGCCCACTAAAACGGTTGAAAGACCTGCAAAAAAAATTACGAATAATGCTCCATGTACCATTGATCATTGTTCTATTATGCATAGAGCCTCTGTTTTACCAATTCTTGAAAAAAGGTGGAATTCTTACTGGGATGAAGATCCACAGTTTTATCGGATAGGAGATGCACGCTTCTTTTGGAGGTTAAATCACTATTGGGATTTTTATCCCTTAAATGAAGTTTTAGATATTAATTATATTACTCCTCATTCAATACATGCGCAGTTATTTGCCGAAGAAAAAAATGAATTTGTACAACTATTACCACCACAAAGAACATGTAAAGAATTAAGAGAAGACTTAAGAAGAAAAAGAGGGTGAAATATTGAGTGACATTTATTTGGAAAATTACTGGTTATTAAATCTAGAATATATAAAAATTTTTTCAGAGTTAAAGCATTATAACATTCCTTTACCATTACTAAGTAATTTTTATCAATATTTAGATGAAGATATAAAAAATAAAATGAAAGATCATAATTTTTACAAGCAGCTGTCAATTGAGCCCATAGAGGAAACACAGTTACAGTTAGAGTTTGAAAAAATAATTTCTGTATTTCAATCAAAAGTAAAAAGAAAAAATCAAAATGGAGCAATCCTCCTAAATTCAGATTATCTCCGTTTTTCAGTAAGTAACTTTACCCACTTTAATCCAAATCAAACAAAGATACTAACAAGATCAAAAAAGACAGAACTTTACGGTCTTCCTACAATTTGTGCACCAGATTATATAAATAAAGCCTCTAATACCGCACATGTTTTCATAGAAAAAGCTAAAGAACTCTTTTTAAAGTTTAATAAACACCCACTATTATCAAACATGTTTTTTCAAAAAAAATTACTCAGCGACCTCCCTATCATGATTGAGAAACTTAATATGACCCATTTTATTTTTAAAGAACAAGATATTTCTGGTGTGATTGTTGGTACTACGGAAGATATAACAAGTAGAGCTCTTACTTTTCTTTCTAGAAGTGAGGGGATACCAAGTTATTGTCTTCAGCATGGTGCAATAATGGGAGAGGAAGCATACTTTCCAGTTTTTGCAACAAAGCAGGTCGTATATGGAAAATATGAGCAAGATTGGTACCTTCAAAAAGGGGGCTGTGAATCTCAAATTGAGATAATAGGGCACCCCAGATATGATGAGATCTTCAATAGAGCGTATGTGGATAAAAAAACTATTTTTAATAAATTAAAAATAGACCCCTCTACAAAAGTGATTTTTATTGCAACCCAGCCATTTAAAACTTCATTTTATATTGAACTGACTGAAAAGTTAGTGAAAGACAAAAATATTACGGTTATTATAAAGCCTCACCCTTGGGAAAAAGGGCGTAACCTAGTAGGAGAATATATTAGGTTAAGTAACGTATATCCTAATGTTAAATATATAACAAATGAAGTGAACATGTATGATGTCATTTTACATGCAAATCTTGTGGTTATCTCGAATTCAACAGTAGGGTTAGAGGCAATGTTATTAGATATACCTGTAGTTGTTTATAAATCTTTATTAGAGGAAAGGGATTATAAATATTACGATACATTAGATTGGCTTGTAAATCATTCTATGGAAGATATGATTAGCACGATTAAAAAAGTTCTAAATGATTCTTTACAATCAAATCTATCGAAAGAATTAAGAAGAAGATTTATTACTGAAAACTATCCGCAAGAAGCATGCACGAAAAGATTGATAAAATTAATTCAAAGTGAAAAAGATTAAACTCATCATCACTTACTAATGTTTGAAGTAAAGAATTACTAAAGCAATATCATTTCCTCAGTTTTCTATGATTAATATGTATCATAAATTTGTAATGGAAACGTATGTTTCAATATCCTTCAAGCTAGTTTATCTCTCGATAAATGGCTTGCCTATGGAACTACACACAATTTGAAAAGAGGTTTTTCTTAGCTAAAAGTAATTTCAATATGAGGAGGTATATATGTTCATGTTTTTTAAAGATAAAAACGTTTTAATTATTGGTGGAACAGGAACAATTGGAAAAAGTATTCTTTCTAATGTTCTACAGGAAAAGCCAAAAGTAGTAAGGATTTTTAGTAGAAGTGAATATAATCAATTTTTATTACAAGAAGAATTCAGGGATAAGAGTCAAAATATTCGTTATTTAATTGGAGATGTTCGCAATTATGATCGAGTGTTTAGTGCGATGGAAAATATTGATTATGTGTTTCATGTGGCCGCAATGAAGCATGTTTCTTTTTGTGAATATAATCCGTTTGAAGCAGTTTTGACCAATATTTTTGGAACACAAAATGTAATAAAAGCAGCAATTGCTCAGAAAGTAAAAAAGGTAGTTTTTACAAGCTCTGATAAAGCGATTTCACCAACAAATAATTACGGTGCAACAAAATTAACTGCTGAAAGATTGATTACATCAGCAGAATATTCAAAAGGTTCGAGTGAGACTATATTTGCCAGTGTTCGCTTCGGAAATGTTATGGGGTCAAGAGGTTCTGTTATTCCCTTATTTGAAAAACAAATTAAAGAAAACCAAAAAATAACTGTAACGGATCTTAGTATGAGTAGATTTATGATGACACTGAACCAAGCAACTATGTTAACAATTGAAGCAATGAAAATAGCAAAGGGTGGTGAAACTTTTATATTAAAAATGCCAGTTATTTCATTAAACCATTTAAGTGAAGTGATGATAGAAGAAGTCACAAAGTTATATGGATTGCCCAAGGAGACTATTAAAATTGAAGAAATCGGGTTAAAACCTGGTGAAAAAATGTATGAAGAACTTATGACACATGATGAATCTTTACAGGCTTTTGAATTACCAGAAATGTTTATCATTCCTAGCCCATTAAAAAAGGGTACTCAATATGAAAATGCAAAAAGGGCGAAGGCAGGGTTTTACCGTTCTGATCATCAAAATGCAATTACAAAAGAAGAGCTTAGAAATTTAATATTAAACCAGCAACTACTAACAGGAGGAGAGAAACTATGAAAATATTAGTAACTGGTGGTGCGGGTTTTATTGGTAGGTGGGTTGTAAAGAGATTATTGCAGGATAAGCATAAAGTATGGATAATAGACAACTTAGCAAATTCAACTACTGCAAATATTACCGAGTTTGCACACGATCTAAATTTAAAGCAATGCATTCAAGGAGATATTAAAGATAAAAAGTTAGTTGCTCAATTATTTGAAAATAATTCATTTGACCTTTGTTATCATTTAGCAGCGAGTATTAATGTTCAAGATAGTATAGATGATGCTAGAACAACTTTTGAAAATGATACAATAGGTACTTTTAATTTGTTAGAACAATGTCTTAAGTATCATGTCAAAATGGTCTTTATGAGTACTTGTATGGTATATGATAAAGCTACTAATATACAAGGGATATCAGAATTAGACCCGATTAAACCAGCTTCTCCATATGCTGGATCAAAAATTGCTGCTGAGAACATGGTTTTATCTTACTATTATGCTTATAAGCTGCCCGTAGTAGTTATTCGCCCATTTAATACGTATGGCCCCTACCAGAAAACAGGTGGTGAAGGTGGGGTTGTTGCCATTTTTATAAATAATAAATTAGATAATGTACCACTAAATATTTATGGGGACGGAAAACAAACGAGGGACCTTTTATACGTTGAAGATTGTGCAGATTTTGTTGTGGCAGCAGGATACTCTGCAAAAGCAAATGGTCATATTATCAACGCTGGAACAGGACAAGATATATCTATTAATAAATTAGCAGAATTGATTTCGGGAAATAAAGTAAGTATTCAACATGTAACTCATATCCATCCACAAAGTGAAATTCAAAAATTATTATGTAACTATGAAAAGGCAAAAACAATATTAAACTGGGAGCCGAAAGTTTCTTTAGAAGATGGAGTTATTAAAACAGAAGAGTGGATCAAATCTTTAAAAATTGCCCCTAAGGAGAAAGAGTGATGGTAAGGGAAATTCTCGCTATGCACGGAGGAAAGCCTGTTAGAGAAAAATATTTACCATATGGTCAGCAACAAATTGATGAATGTGACATTAAAGCTGTTGTAGACGTATTAAAAGGGGATTTTTTAACAACAGGACCAATGGTTCAGCGGTTTGAGGGAGCTATAGCGAAATATGCGGGAGCAAAATACGCTGTTTCCTTTTCAAATGGTACAGCTGCATTGCATGCTGCCTGCTTTGCAGCTGGCATAACGGAGGGAGATGAGGTAATTACAACTCCAATGACATTTGTAGCAAGTGCAAATTGTATTTTATATCAGGGGGGAAAGCCGGTATTCGCCGATATTGACAATGAAACATATAACATTAGTCCTAAATCTATAGAGGAAAAGATTACAAACAAAACAAAAGCCATTATTCCCGTACACTTTACTGGACAGCCTGTAGAATTAAATGCAATACAAAAAATAGCAAAAGAAAATAATTTGATTATTATTGAAGATGCAGCTCACGCATTAGGAGCCACATATAAAAATAAAAAGATTGGTTCTATTGGTGATATGACAATGTTTAGTTTCCATCCGGTGAAACATATTACTACCGGAGAGGGCGGAGTAATTACCACAAATAATCCTCTGTTTTATGAAAAACTTATTCAATTCCGTACGCATGGAATTGAAAGAAATCCTCAAAAACTTCTTGAAAATCATGGGCCTTGGTATTATGAAATGCAATTCTTAGGTTACAACTACAGATTAACGGATATACAAGCTGCTCTTGGTTTATCACAGTTAAGTAAATTAGACTCTTTTATTAAGACTCGAAAGAAATATGTAGACATCTATAATAAAGAATTTAGTTATTTATCTGAAATCACAATACCAAAGCAATTGCCTCAAACCGATTCAAGTTGGCATCTTTATATTATTCGCTTAAATACTAAATTATTAAAATGTAATCGAAAAGAAATCTACGAAGCATTACAAAGAGAAAATATCGGTGTGAATGTGCACTATATACCCGTACATTTACAACCGTTTTATCAAAAATTAGGTTATGGAAAAGGTATTTGTCCGCAAGCAGAAAACATATATGAGGAATTTATTACGCTGCCTCTATTTCCTAAAATGACGGAAGCTGATGTGTGGGATGTAATAAAAGCAGTAAGAAAAGTTCTTTCGTTTTATAGAGTTTCTAAAAATTAAATGAAAGGGGTGTTATTAAAAGTGCAAAACCAAAAATTGTTAAGAGCAGTTACAAAAGTTGATATTAGAAAAGGAGAGATTATTACAGCTAATAAAGTAACTATGGAATTAGATGTTGTAGAAAATGCGCTGAACGAGCTTGAAGCAGAGGAATTATTACCTCAGGTAGCTGTATATAATTTGTCTGCAGGTACCCCATTAACAAAAGAGGTTATTGAGCCTCCAAAGGTAGTAATAATTGTACTTTGCCGGTTAAAATCTACTAGGTTACCTTTAAAGGCAATATTGCCAATACACGGAGTTCCTTCCATTGAACGATGTCTTATAAATACATTAGCTATTCCAGGAAAACACCAGGTCATACTTGCTACTTCAGATATTGCACAAGATGACCCTTTGGAAAAATTTAATTTAGACGGGAAAGTTAAGATTTTTAGAGGTGATCCAGAAAATACCGCTGATCGCATGTTCCAAGCTGCAAAACAAGAAAATGCAAACATTGTCATACGGATTACCGGGGATTGTCCCGCTGTGTCACCAGAAATTAATACTTTTTTACTAGATGAACATTTGAAAAGCGGTGCAGATTATACACAGGCAGAGTTAAGTACGTTACCTGTCGGAACAGCAGGCGATGTTTTTACATTAGAGGCAATCGAACGACTACTACAAACCCCAAAACCTTTAACCTATGCAGAATACCTTCCGTTTTATTTTATTAATAATCCACATTTATTCCGGGTCAATATAGTGAAACTCCCTCCACCATTTTGTTACCCTAATTGGAGGTTAACACTAGACGAAAAACCAGATTTAGATATGTTCAATGAACTTTATAAAAGTTTGAATGTAAAATCTAATCCTTTATTTTTTTATCAAATAAAAGATAACATCCTTCGAAATCCTGAACTTATTCAAATTAATAGTCATGTGAAATTAAAATGGGCAAATCAACAATCATTAGTAGATGAGCTAAATAGAGAAACGATATTATAAATTAATAAATTTTAGTGCTTTTAGTGAGGAGGAAGTATCTTGCTTGAGAAAAAAATTGCCTTTCGCGCTGACGCATCTATTGAAATAGGTACTGGTCATATTATGCGTTGTTTAACATTGGCTCATGAGTTACGGAATAAAGGTGCTCAAGTATATTTCATTTGTCGTAAGCTACAAGGTGATTTGCATCAATACATTTTAAATAAAGGATTTCATGTGTTTTTATTAGATGCAGATAATGAAAATACGAATTTCTTAAGTACAGTACACGGGAGTTATTTAAACTGGCTAAAATATCATTGGTTTGTTGATGCACAGCAGACCAACGACATTTTATCGCAACTTCCCAACTTTGATTGGTTAATTATTGATCATTATGGATTAGATAATAAGTGGGAGTCTACTTTAAGAAAAAATGTAAGAAAAATAATGGTAATCGATGATCTTGCAAATCGAATGCACGACTGTGATTTGTTACTAGACCAAAATTTATACGATAACCTTAATAGTCGCTATAAAGATTTAATACCAGAGCACTCATTAGTAAAGTTGGGACCTAAATACGTTATATTGCGGCCGGAGTTTCATGCCGCTAAGAAATTTTCACGAAAAAGAACAGGAGAAATTGAGAGGATCTTTATTTTTTTTGGTGGGCATGATGTAACAAATGAGACATTAAAAACGTTAAGAGCCTTACAAAATATAAATAAAGATAACTTAAAAATAGACGTGGTGGTAGGAAGCCAAAATCCGTATAAAGAGGAGATTCAAACTTATTGTAAGAGTGTTTCTACCGCTTCATATTATTGTCAAATAGAGAATATGGAAGAGCTTCTCGTACGAGCGGATTTAGGGATAGGAGCTGGGGGCACAACTACATGGGAACGATGCTTTCTTGGATTACCTTCTATAACAATTACAACTGCCCAAAATCAAATCGAAGTAACCAAGACTGTAGCGAAGCTTGGAGCTACATGGAATATTGGTACAGCTGAAAGTGTTACGGATAAAGTAATTACGAAATGCCTAAACAAACTTTTATCAGATTCTAAAATAGTAAAAGAAATGTCTAATAAAGCCCTTTCTATACAGTGTGCGAGTAATTCATATGAAATAGCAAAAATTATTTTAGGAGGATAGTATGTTTAATATTAGGGATTTTCAATTGGAAAGGTTAGAAAAGAAAGATTTAGAACTCATTTTACAGTGGCGGAATACAAAAGAAATTCGCTCGGTTATGTATGAAGATCATCAAATAACAATAGACGAACATATAAAGTGGTATGAAAAACTAGAAGTGGATGATACAAAAGTTGCAAGACTATTAACATATAAAGAAAAACCAATTGGATTTGTTAATTTTACAAAAATAGATAAAATGGAGCGGACTTGTTATTGGGGATTTTATATAGGTGAAAAGCAAAGTGTAAGACGTGCCGGAACTGTATTAGGTTTATTAGCATTAGACTATATTTTTGAAACAAAAGACATACAAAAAGTATGTGCAGAAATAATAGAATCAAATCGTATTAGTTTAAACTTTCATCAGAAACTTGGATTTCAAGAAGGTGGAAGATATGAAAACTATATTTGCAGGGACAATGGTTTTATTGATGTCATTACAATGACCCTGTCTCATGAGCAATGGGCGGAAAGGAAAGAAGCGATAAAAAAAGAACTTGAAGGTGAAAAAAATGAGTAATGTATATATCGGAGGTAGAGAGATTGGCGATAGCTTGCCACCATTTATTATTGCTGAAATGTCAGGGAATCATAATCAATCATTAGACAGGGCGTTACAAATTGTAGAGGCAGCTGCAGAGGCTGGAGCACAAGGATTTAAGATTCAAACATATACTCCAGATACAATGACTTTAAATATAGAAAATGGTGATTTTTTAATTCACGATACAAAAAGCCTATGGAAGGGTAAATCACTTTATAATTTATATAAAGAAGCTTATACACCATGGGAGTGGCATAAACCAATTTTTGATCGCTGTATAGAACTAGGAATGATACCATTTAGTACGCCGTTTGATGAAACAGCTGTAGAATTTCTAGAGTCATTAAATGTTTCATGTTATAAAATTGCATCTTTTGAAAATACCGATATTCCCCTCATACGTAAAGTAGCCGCAACAGGAAAACCAATAATCATTTCGACAGGTATGGCTTCGATTGCTGAACTAGATGAAACAGTAAGAACTGCGAGAGAAGCGGGGTGTAAAGAATTAATTCTATTAAAATGTACAAGTACGTATCCTGCATCTCCAAAATCTACAAATATAGTTACCATACCTCATATGAAGGAGTTATTTAAATGCGAGGTAGGTTTATCTGATCATACACTGGGAGTAGGTGTATCTGTAGCGAGTGTCGCTTTAGGAGCCACAGTAATTGAGAAACATTTAACGCTCTCTAGATCGGATGGAGGAGTTGACGCTAAATTTTCAATGGAACCAGCTGAATTTAAATTATTAGTAAGCGAAACTGAAAAAGCATGGGAATCTTTAGGGAGTGTATATTATGGCCCTACTGATATAGAAAAAGATTCTTTAAAATTTAGAAGATCATTATATGCAGTAGAAAACATAAAAGCGGGAGAAGTCTTTACAAATGAAAATGTTAAAGCCATTAGACCAGGGAATGGCTTATTACCAAAACACTTATCCAAATTTATCGGAAAGAAAGCGAGTAAGGATATTAAAAAAGGAACACCTATTTCGTGGGATTTAATTTGATAGAGTGTAATGAAATGCTAAAAAGAATCTATTTTAAGAATATAAGAAAAAAGTTAAACAAGCATTGATATATTAACATTTGTTTGACGTATTATATGGGAAATACAAATTCATTACAATTATTTAAATCAAAATCTGGATAAACAAAAACAAATATTAATTTCTCTTTATTAATCATAACCTTATACTTTTTAAAGATTTTATCGCTTCTTTAAGTGCTGTAATTGTTCCCGTTGTTTTGGTATCAACGTGATAAATTTGTATTGTGAGAAGGGACGGAAAACACGACTCGAAAAGGTTCCTTTATAATCTGTATGTCTAAACGGTTTTATAATGACGGCACATAAAATACAGAACCAGCATATGGAACTGTTTGAATGCTATCGTTATTAGGGAGAGTTTTTACTCTTCCTTCAATTACCTGACGTGCAAGCAGATTAATGTATAAGGTGATTGAAAGAAGAACGAAACTGCATTTACCGTAACTTAAGTACAAACTAATAATTGATAACAAAGCATCCATTCGGGTGCTTTTTATTTTGGAGGAGGATGAATGATGCACCAACAAATTGATTTCAAGATTGTCATTCATGGTAGATGCAATGCGGATAATCGAGATGCATTGGAAAAATTTTATTACTAGGAATAACATGTCGGTTGATAAATGCCCTATAGAGTGCATTTGTAGAAATGAAATAGATATCGACTGTATTTCTGAATAAAAGTGTTATTTTAGTCAAAAGAGCATTTAGCATAAGTAAAATACCCCTTGATTTAAAATTATTTTTCAGATGTATACCTAATTGAATAGTTGTCACTAAAATTTACAATAACAGAAATTTTTTGTTCTTTATTATCTGCGGCATGTCCGTATAGGTGAACTTCATGTGTTCTATATTCTTTTGATGGACTAATTTTGTCAATTACAATATCAAGGTTCATATCTTTTCTAAAGTAACCAATAGTTACTAGTTCAGCAGTTTTTCTTACTTCCGGCCATTCTTCGCTGTATTCTTTTGGAATGAATTGAGATGAAACCGAGTGTATAAATAGAAGAGGAATAGTGATAAAAGCTATACTCACAATTCCGTAGCGTAATAAGTTTCTTCCCATTAATTTCACCTACCAATAGTGTTGTATTTAATCTAGTTAACAATCTAAACGTTAAACCAACATTAACCAATTAACTATCTATTTAGGTGACAATATTATTACAGATTTGTGAGAGGAATTGATCAATGTAAAGTTAATAAAATAGTTATTTTAATTGATTCATACCTTTATTTGAAAAAAATAGCCCTTACTAATACGTAAGAGCCCCATAAACAGAGAAAAAGTCGTATGTGATTCTATATAAGAATCATAATAGAATTTTAACATTTTAATATATAGTTGTCTATACCTCTTAGGTGTAATGTAACTGAACAAAATGCAATTTTAGTTGGAGATAGATTTAAAAGGCCCTGTTTTAGACAGGACCTTTAAAAAGGGCATTACAGTTAACAACTGAAGGTACCTTTATATTACCATTATTAGGATTTATATTCCATGAGTTAGGTGTTGAGAAATAAAAAAGGCAATCGTCGTTGAATAGCCCTTTGATTAAACGGAGTACTTTCAAACATAATGTATTGGAAGTCTTACGATATGTGTAAATAAAAGAGCAGCTAGTAAAAGTTAGCTGCTTAATACAAAAAAGAGAAGAACTACAGGGACGGTTAAATGAGTTCTGGCTTTTGCCTATCATTAGTATGTGGATGGAATGTTTAGTTTTATGCTGACAAACCAAAAAAGAGCACCTTTAAAAAGTGCTCTTTAAGGAAAAAGTGAGATATTGAAAAGTAAATTAGGGTTTATTACTTCAAGTTAATATATGACTATTTCATCATAATGTGACGATGGAACACTAAAGAGCAGCGAACAAAAGCTAACTGCTCGGCTCTCGATTAAGAGAGTTAGAGTGAGAAGAATTATAGGCAGGTTTATTAAAGCCTTGCCGACAGTAATGACGGCATATTGATTTCTAATCAAGGGTGTAGAGGGAAAATAAACAGAGCATACATTTTTGAACAGTTTGATGAAGATACAGACAATGAGGGGAAATAAGGGATAGATATGAATTATGAGACGCCGGAAGCTAAGTAATTCTGGATAAAAAGGACTTGTTCATTTTAGTTTAGGAAAAATTAAGATTTACTTATTATTACTTTAACTTTTTAAAGTGAAACCTTAAAAGAAAGTTTAGATAAAATAAAATTTCGCGTTATAACATAATAATGTAATTTTCATTTGAATACTAAAAAAACTTATAAAAAGGGTACTAGTAATTATTATGAAGCGTGGAATTTATTGAGTACTACAGGAGGGTTTCATGGGTAAAATAATAGTATTATTAAGGAGTCTAGATACAAAACTAATTTTAATTTTATGCATGTTTTGTATTATTAGTACCGCTGCAATTTATAGTAGTCAACAAACTGGTCAGTATGGAGGCACAAACTTTGCATTGCAGCAAGGTAGGAACTATATAATTGGTTTTGTACTGTTAATATTTGTTGCAAATATTGATTGGGATCAATGGCAAAAGTTATCTTGGCCATTGTATATTGTTGGTTCTGCGGCAATTGTTATATTAAAAATACTACCGGAGTCAACGTTTACTCCCGTTAAATTAGGAGCAAAAAGATGGTTTCAATTTCCTGTTATCGGTCAAATTCAACCATCGGAGTTTTTCAAAATTGCACTAATTATATTTGTCGCCAATTTAGTAGTGAATCATAATGCCAAATATATGATTCGGACATATAAAACTGATTTCATATTGGTCGGAAAAATTATGTTAGTTTCAATTCCTCCTATTGTTTTAGTATACAGTCAGCCAGATACAGGTATGGTGTTCTTATACGCAGCATCTATTGCATGTATTTTATTTATGTCAGGGATTCAAAAGAAATTAATTGCATTTTGTACAGTCATCCCGGTAACTATAGTATCTACATTAATATTTATATATATAAAATACCCAGATTTTTTCTTTAAAGAATTAGTTACTAGGTTAAAATTGCACCAACAATCACGCATTATAGGTTGGCTAAATCCAGCTGAAAATGCAGATCAAGGATATCAAACACAACAATCTCTTTTAGCTGTTGGAAGTGGTGAATTACATGGAAAAGGATACGGTCAAGGTAGTGTATATATTCCTGAAAAACATACTGATTTTATTTTTGCTACCATCGCTGAAGAAGGTGGATTCATAATTGCAGCTATCGTTGTATTGGTCTTGTTACTTCTTATATATCGAATAACTATAATTGCTTATTCAGCAGAGGATCTGTTTGGCACATTATTATGTGCTGGGACAAGTAGTGTTTTAACACTACAAATCTTCCAAAACATTGGTATGATTGTTGGAATAATGCCGGTAAAAGGTATTGCACTTCCTTTTTTGTCATATGGAGGGAGTTCTCTGTTTTCAAACATGATTATGATGGGGCTTATTTTATCGGTGCATAAAAATTATAAAAAATACATGTTTCAAGTTAATTAAAAGATAACAATGTGTCTAGGTATGTTTTTGTAAAGGTTAATTTCAAAAAACGAAAAGAAATAAGATATAGTCCGACTAGAAAACTAGAGGAAACTAATATTCCTATGTGAAAGAAAACATAAGAATATTGGTGAATAAAAGCAGTAGGTATCAGATTCTATAGGTAGATGATTCTATATTAAGTTCTATATTTATAGATGTTAGTGTGAATATACACCGTTTCTTATTTATCTATGAACATTATCTGTAGAATGAATAGATTAATTTAAAAAATCCCCTTGTGCATCCATATGCAGAAGGGGATTTTTATTTTAATGAAGGTGTGATTGTAAAATAGTCGTTATAAAATGGATTCTCTCATGAAAAGTATGCTGTGTAATAACTTTTGTATGGATTTTTTCGATCATTAATTTTTTCATAATCGTATCATTCAAATGAAGAGATATTTTATTTAAACAGTCCTCAAAGCTGTTATAGGATATAATTTCATCTTTATTGAAGAAAGATGAAAGATCAGATTTTTCTTCAATTATTTGAAAGCCTTGGCAAGCTGCAATATCAAATGTACGATTATTAATGGTATTATTTTTTACTTTATTTTTGTTTTTATTCTGTGGAAATAGATAACTACGATGAGGGTTTAATATAAGATTAGCGTTATTATAATAGAGTGCAACTTCTTGAGGTGGAATCCATTCTTCTATAATTTTAATTCTTCGGTGATTCTTCCATTTTTTAAATAACTTATTTTTCCAGTGTTGACCAATAATAGTATAATGATAAGGGGTTTTTTCCAAAAGAAACTGAATCAATTTTACCCGGGTTGGATAAGGATATCCAATAAACAATACTTCACTTTTATATTTTGAGTTTTTTAGACCAGGTTTAAATACATCTATATTAGTTGCTAAAGGTAAGTGATATACATTGGTATATCCTAAAGCTGTGTAATATTTAAGTGCTTCACTGTCAATAGTAAATATAAAATCGAAGTTATTTAATAGAAGAAGAGAAGTATCTATATAAAATGGATCCTCAGTTAACCAGACAGCTAATTTAATGTTCCTTTTTTTAAAATATTGGATTGCTTTTTGTGGTAGATGATTACCTAATAAGGTGAAAACAATATCGGGATGAAACGTTGTTGTAATGAAATCCAATTGCTGTATTAATTCACTAGGTTGTACTGCTAACCATTCGAAATTTTGATCGATAAGTGTTCCCTGTATGCTTTGATCTAAATATTGATAGATTTTTGAGTAACCAGAAGTAATGTATAAGAGTTTCATATTTCAATCCCTGCTTTAGGTTTAAAATATATTATGAGATAAATGTAACACTTTCTATTTCTTTACAACTAATCTTAGTAATACTTGTAGTAGGAGGAGTAACTGAATTTTCCTCTTCTAATGTGACGATACAAGTATTAGGGTTAAAATTTGTAAAAATAGCAGGTCCAATAATATTTCCAGATTTACCAGTCACAGTAACGACTTCGCCTGGTTGTAAATCTTTAAAAATACTACATATTCCACCTGAACAACCAAATAAATTGCATAAGAACAAATTTATCCCTCCTTTAAACAATATACTATATCATATGAAAGTTTGTAGAACGATGTGTAGACAAGTAACCGTTAGAAGAGAAAAAATTTAAATTAAAGCAACTTATTGAAATAATAGATACATTAGAAGGGAGCACTTTAGGGTATACTGATTAGATTTTTCATGAAAAAAGACATTCATTAGATTGTCTTAAATATGGATTAAGCTAGAACCATATAAATCATTTTAAGGAGTAGTTAAAGTCACACTTTCTATATCTTCACAACTTATAAATATAGTATTGGTAGAAGAGGGGGTAATCACATCTTCTTCAACTAAAATCACCGCACAAGTATTCGGAATGAATTGCGAAAAAGTAGCAGGACCAATAATTTGACCTGATCTAGTAGTAATTGTAACAATTGTTCCCACTGGCCATATAGAGAATATAACACAAGCTAAACCTTCACATGCTGCCATATTAAACCCTCCTAATTAAAAGTTTTAAGTATGTTTTAAATTCCAAACATTTTATAGTATATGTGGTAGAAATATGAAGTGCTTGGACTAATAGAAGTCACTTTCCGGTCTTATTTCTTCATGATTAATGTGATAACTATTAAATATTACAGTATGAAGGTTGAAAAAAATATGGTAAGCAGGTTTATGAATGTGGTATTACATAATTTAGTGATTAGCTATTCCAAGATCCAAATGATACGAATTGGAATGATAAAGTGGAGATATGGAAATTTCGAGCAACTAGAAAACTAAAAAAATCTTATTTACATGCAACTGTTCTTAAAAGGGCTTGTTAAGGGTAACAAATGAATGTTTGAAAATGTAGCAAAAAGTTGAACAAAAACGTTATCTGAAAAAAAGAACACAGATCAGTGCTCTTAGAAAGTAGACAATATGGTTTTTGGATTAGTATTTAATATCATATGCTCGTTTCGTTTAAGTGTGTAAACAAAATTAAAGAATAAAGCACATTTATTTGACACTCCCACTGCTAAAGCAACAAGCTGACTAGCGTCAGTGGGATTCTTGCTACCAAAGGCGAAGTCTATTTCTAGTATCGCTGACGTGCAAGATTGCGGTGTGCCATCACCACTCCGTATCCAGTTGATATAGCAGATACGGCACTCGTTCTATTACCAAACGAGTCAGATTGTGAGTTCTCAAATGTGTTTTAGCGTCTTTTGCTTGACGACTCAATCCATTTTACGGAGTAGAAGAATTTGTTACTCCAACCTGATATGTATTTTGTTTTCAGAGAACAAGATTGTTTTAGAGACTTTTACTTGTCTATTATAAAAATGATACCATTTCTAATATTTGATTTACAGAACGTATCCTCGGTATTTTATCTGTACATCGCATTTGACCTCACTCTCATCCCACCACTAAAGTGGGTGCTATCGCACCGTAGTAGGCTTTCTCGTTCGGAAAACCAGAGTTATTGGAATAAGTTTGTTTTTGTTCGTCCCCTGAAAAGGAGGGTGGACAAACCATACCAAATGAACTTGCATTTCATTATCTTTAGAAATTTAATGTTAATAAAGTGACATAGTATACAGGATAACATTGAAAAATATAAAGTTTGTAGTGTTTTAAATAAATTAAAGAAGTAACATAAGAGATTTACGCATATAGTAATGTCAATGGATAATATTAACAAAATATTCATTTAAATCAGATAAAATAATAGTGTTTATAACTTATAATAATATTACTACGATGAAAATACGGCTACTAATTAGTTAAATTAAAAATCAATTTTAGATAGGAAGAGGATAATGAAGACCAGAGATAGTTATAAAATTATTGTAATTGGTGCTGGGACTGCAGGACTATCTTCTACTGCACATTTATTACGAAATGTCCCCCTATTGAAAGAAA
Source organism: Bacillus sp. EKM202B (assembly GCF_011066025.1). NCBI lineage: Bacteria > Bacillati > Bacillota > Bacilli > Caryophanales > Bacillaceae > Bacillus > Bacillus sp. EKM202B. The sequence goes on from NZ_JAAMNK010000027.1 coordinate 27,386, forward strand.
GTATAGCGATTATTGATTCGTCAAAAAAACATTACTTTCAGCCACTATGGAGTTTAGTGGGGGGAGGCATTGTTTCAAAGGAAAGTACGATGCGTGATCAAGAATCGCTTATTCCAAAAGGAGCAACGTGGATCCCTAAAAGTGTTGTTAAGTTATTTCCGACTGAAAATAGGATACTTTTAGATGATGGACTGCTGCTTGAGTATGAAATTCTTATTGTAGCAGCTGGTATACAAATTAATTGGGAAGGTATTAAAGGCTTAAAAGAGTCTATTGGGAATAATGGGGTTTGTAGCAATTATTCTTATAAATATGTTGATTCTACTTGGAGAGAAATTGAAAAATTTAAAGGAGGAAATGCGGTTTTTACCCACCCCAATACTCCTATTAAATGCGGTGGTGCTCCACAAAAGATTATGTATTTAGCAGAAGAGTATTTTTCTAATAGTGGTGTAAGAAACAACAGTGAGGTAATGTTTTATACTGCGAACGCTAACATATTTCAGGTTCCACGTTATGCAAATACTTTAGAACAAGTACTAGAAAGAAAGCAAATTATAACAAATTATAATAAAAACTTAGTAGAAATTATCGCCGAAAAAAGAGAAGCAATTTTTGAAGATACGCAAACACTGAAAAGAGAAACTGTACCATACAGTATGATCCATGTTGTTCCACCAATGGGGCCACCTAATTTTATTAAAGAGAGTGAGATAAGTGATTCTCAGGGGTGGGTAGATATAAACCCTTATACTTTACAGCATGTACAGTATAAGAATATTTTCGGACTTGGAGATTGTACCAATTTACCCACCTCTAAAACTGGGGCGGCAATTCGAAAACAAATACCTGTCTTAAAACAAAATATTATGGATGTACTTAACGGAAGAGACTTGCATGCTAAATATGATGGATATACATCCTGTCCGATTGTTACAGGATATAAAAGTCTTATACTCGCTGAATTTAACTATGAACATGAGCCCCAAGAAACGTTTCCATTTAATCAAGCGAAAGAACGGTATAGTATGTTTTTACTTAAAAGATATATGTTGCCCTATATGTATTGGAATTTAATGTTGAAAGGGATCTTATAGGAGAAGATAAAAAGTGGTTATAAAAGTTGAAAAGCAATTTGAAATAACTATTTGGAGGGAATAGCTATGCTTTTAAAATATTTTTATGATGAAAAATTAGCACATGCTTCCTATTTAGTCGGTTGTCAGAAGGAAGGTGTAGCAATTGTAATTGATCCAGGTCGCTATATAGAACAATATATAGCGTTTGCTAAGAAAGAGGGGATGGAAGTAATTGCTGCGGCTGAGACTCACATTCATGCTGATTTTCTTTCTGGATCTAGAGAACTTTCTAATCTTTATCATGCAAATTTATATGTATCTGATGAAGGAGATTGTGATTGGAAATATCAATATCTTAACGAAGGTCGATACAAATTGGTTAGAGAGGGCACAGAGTTTAAAGTAGGCCATATAAAATTTAATGTAATTCACACCCCAGGGCATACGCCTGAAAGTATTTCTTTTTTAGTAACTGATACAAGTCAAAATAACTATACCAATGATAAGCCGATAGGAATATTCACAGGTGATTTTATATTTGTAGGGGATATAGGAAGACCGGATTTATTAGAAACTGCTGTAGGCATGAAAGATACTGCAAAAATAGGAGCGAAACAATTATTTGATTCTATACAAAAAATAAAAATACTCCCTGATTATTTGCAAATATGGCCTTCACATGGTGCAGGAAGCGCATGTGGAAAAGCAATAGGAGCAATTCCAACTTCTACATTAGGTTATGAAAAGATGTTCAATTGGGCATTTCAGTGTACTGAGGAAAGTGATTTTGTATCGACTTTATTGACGGGACAGCCAGAGCCTTCAAAGTATTTTTCATTAATGAAGAATTTAAATAAGTATGGTCCGCCAATTCGTAAGAAGAGAAAAAGTACTGCTATTAATACAGTAGAAGAACTTCAAGAAATTTTGAGGGGTGTTCAGCAAATAGTTGATATAAGGGATGTAGAGTGTTTTGCTGCTGGCCACATCGAGAAGTCAATTAACATACCTTATAACAATTCTTTCACAACTTGGTGTGGTGGGATATTAGATTATAAAAAAGAAACTTTAATAATTTTAGATGCGGAAAAGGTTAAAGTGGAGGAAGTTATTAGAGACTTTGAGTCCATTGGCTTAGATAATATTATTGCTTTTGCACCTTCAAAGGTAATTCAAAGATTCCATAGTTTAGAGATTTATAAGGAAAAAACATCAAATGAATTATATCCGTTAATAAAAGATGGAAGTGTAAAGGTTATCGATGTGCGTAGTAAAAAAGAGTGGGAGGAAGGGCATCTTCATGATGCAATACATATCACTTTAGGTAATCTATTTGAGCGGCTAGATGATGTACCAGAAAATTGTCTAATAGTTTTACAATGTCGAACGGGGTTACGTTCCGCTATAGCAGCTAGCATTTTACAAAAAGCTGGTATAAAGGAAGTAGTTAATTTAAAGGGGGGATTTCTTGCGTGGAAAAAGTCGGGACTACCATACGAGAATTAATTTTTTTATAAATACTGAAACCTTTTTTAATTGCAAAAAGGAATGCCTTATAGCTCACTTCATAAAACGATTACCATAAACTTATTAAACTTTGTGATGTTTCCAGAATATGAAGCATTTCATACAACAGGAATCCTTTGGAATCAGCAACAACAAAAGTTATTAAGTGAAGATATAGAAGTTCATATTGTAGAGATTCCAAAGTTACTACAGCAATGGCGTGAAGAGAAAGTTAATCCGTGGGAAGACTCGTTTGTTCGTTGGTTATTATTATTACCAGCGAATGAAGATGAGTATCTCACACAAACATTGGAGGACATTGCCATGAACCAAGATCTGATTTTACAAAAAGCAATGAATAAGTGGGAACGTATGAGTCAAGATTCCTCTTTCCGTCAAGCATATGAAGCAAGGGAAAAGGCCTTAATGGATGAGTCTGCAAAGTTTGCTCATGCTCGTAATGAGGGAAAAAAAATAACCCCTGGAAATAAACATTTTTGAAAAATTTATAAAAAAGAAAATCGACAAAAATCTCTAAGAAAAGGCTCTACACTAGTTTTTCAAGGAATCATAATATATAAATTCAAACAATATAAATACCCATAATTATTCCTAATATTGTTTTATCAGGAAAAATTACACTTAATTTTCTGAATAATTTTTATCTACAAATACAATTTATTTATTAATCAGAAAATTCTATTTTCATGCTAATATTGGTGGTGCAGATCTGTTGCAAATATTTGAACTACACAATTATCTATAAAAGGGGGAATGTGAAATGGAAAAGGAATATATTCATGAAGAAATGCTAGAGCTTGAAGATCTTGAATTAGATGAAGAGGATTTACTAATTCGTGCAGGCAAGACATTAGGTTAAGTTTTTAAAATAGGGAGGTTACATATGCAGTTTAACTGTATATGTAACTTTTTTAAGGTAGGGTATACTGTATGAAAGAAAATAAGATTATTTTATTATATGAAAGATTTATTGAATTAGACTATGAAGAAGAGTTAGATAAAGTACCAAAATTAAAAAACAGAGGGGTACTTTTGAATTTTTGGAAAAAATGGTATGAAATTAGTGAAAAACAATTCGAATTTATAATTTGGAAGTCCATTAATACTGTAGATACTTTAGATGATCTAGTCAAAATAACTGGGACTTTAAGTTTGGCTTTAAGATTATTAAAAGTATTAAAAGAAAGAAATTTAGTTGAAATTATAGAAAATAAAATAAGGTTTTCACAAGATTTAACAAGTAGTATTTTATATGAACCAGCCTCTCTTCCTAATACAGGATATGAGAATAAAATAAACCAAAAAAAATATGCTCAATTTAAAGCTACTTGGGATAGTTCGTTGAGAAGAGCTGAAATAATAAATCAAGAGTTATCATCTAATAAAAATATCTTTTTTTGCGGAGATGATGATTATACAAGTTTGGCCCTTAAACAATATAAAAACAGAGAAATAAGTGTAGGAGATATTGATGAAGAATTGATTGAATATTTTAAACGTACAAACAATGATATTAAGTTTTATAATTTTGATGTTAGAAATGAAGTTATAGAAGATTTAAGGAATAAGTATGATGCAATACATTGTGACCCTATAGATGATGGTAGAGGGTTAGATTTGTGGTTAAATAGAGCTAATGAATTATTAAAAGGTCAAAAGGGTGATTTAATTTTTTTAAATGTAAGTGTTAAAAGATTAGGCAATAGGGCGGTTTATTTGCAGAATTTCTTGACATCTTTAGGCTTTTATTTAAAAGAAATTATTCACGATTTAAGTTCTTATAAAGTGGCTGAAGAGCCTTATATTGATGAAGAATTAATAAAAAAAGAATTAGATGGCATTGGTTTTTCTAAAGATACATTCCAAAATTTATATATTCAAACGGATATGTTGGTTTTTGTACGATTAATAGACAAACCAACCCTTTTTCCGCAAGAATATTATGAGATTAGAAGAAAAATATAAAATAACTGCGAGGTAATATAATGTATGTTTTAGGAGTCAATGGGTGGGACTTTGATGTTCATGATGCAAGTGCGTGTTTATTTTATAATGGTAAATTAATAGCTGCAGCTGAAGAAGAAAGATTTATTCGTCAAAAAAAGGCATTAGATAAAATTCCATATAATTCAATAGCTTATTGTTTAAAGGCAGCTAAAATTACTCCAAATGATGTAGATCATATTGTTATGGGCTGGGATGTAGAACAATTATATTTTGAGAAGTATTCAAAGAAGCTTAACAAAGATGAATGTCTTGAAAGGATTTTTCCAAAGGGAATTTTTAAGAGAGATAAAGATCCTCAGATCCATATGTGTTCTCATCATTTAGCACATGCTTCTGGTGCGTTCTTTAGTTCGGGATTCAATGAAGCTACTATAATAGTTATTGATGGAAGTGGAGAAGAAGAGTCAATAACTATAGCAAAAGGAAAAGGTAAAATAATAGAAGTACTAGAAAAATACCCGTTGGAACATTCTTTAGGTATTTTTTATGAAGCATTAACTGTATTTTCAGGTTTAGGGAGACATAATGAGGGGAAGTTAATGGGCCTATCCTCATATGGAGAAGAAATATTTGAATTTCCTGAAATACTGGAAAATCCTTTGAAACCAAATAAAAATACAGTTAGTATGAATGTTAAATATTTTTCGGTATTAAAAGATTGGATAAAAGTTATTAGCAGTATAACAAAGATAGCTCCTAATTATATTGAATATGAATATAATCCAATAGATTCAATACTATTAATGAATTCATCAGTAATGGAATATAAAAACATTGCAGCCTCAGGTCAGGCAGCCTTGGAAAGAGCAATTGTTAGGCTTGTAAAAAAAGCTGTTAATCTAACTGGAATTAATAATTTGTGTCTTTCGGGAGGAGTAGCATTAAATTGTATAGCGAATAGAATTATAGCTGATTTACCAGAAGTGGATAGTTTGTACATTCAACCTGGTGCTTCAGATTGTGGGGTAAGTATTGGAGCAGCTACATGGTTTCTTGCAGAAAATGGGATAGCGCCTATGTTCACTGTAGATCATGTATATTCTGGTCCGGAATTTCCTGATTCTAGTATCTTAAATATATTAAAAAAATATAATTTATCATATATAGAATTAGGTTCTAATAAATATGATAAATGCTCCGAGTTATTAATTCAAAATAAGATAATAGGAAGATTTTCTGGAAAGATGGAATTCGGTCCTAGAGCTTTAGGAAATAGAAGCATAATAGCTAACCCTCAGAATAAGGATATGTTAAATAAAGTAAATACTATTAAGAAAAGAGAGCAATGGAGACCATTGGCTCCTAGCATCATAGATGAAAACGTTTCTGTAGTATTAGAAGAAAAAATAAATAACCCTTATATGTTGTTAAATTCTACTGTTAAAAAAGAGGTACATCATTTAGTTCCAGCAATAGTTCATGTTGATGGATCAACAAGGGCTCAAGTAGTTACGAGGGATATGAATTCTGATTATTATGAAACAATCTATAACTTTTATCAGAAAACAGGGATTCCTGCAGTTATGAATACATCGTTTAATGTAGGAAAAGAACCAATTATATGTAACCCAAATGATGCTATTAGGTCATTTTATGGATCAGAGGTGGATGCCCTTTTATTAGGTTCATTTTTAATTCTTAAATAAAGGAGGAGAGATTTTGAGAAATAGAAATTATTCTAATCTACAAGATGAAAGGGTAAAGGATTTGGTACTTAATAAAAAAGGTTATCCTAACTACCCAGAATATATACTATTAGATTTAATAAAAGAGGAAACAGTTTTTAAACGAGGAGCTTGCTCAAATTATATTCATCATGAAGAGTTCAATACATGGCAGGAATATTTTTGTGGGGATTATTACGAAAAGCCTCAGGGGAAAAGAATTGCTTTTTTACAAGTTTGTTCTTGGGCTAAACCATATGACTTTTCATATATTGGTAAAAAAATTAGAGAAGTTACAAATAAATACCCAATGGTTCATCCAATTATTCTATCAAATGCGGGAATTATACCATATGAATACCAAATGAATCCTACTTTTTGTGCGTACGATTGGATGGATGACATTGAGGATCCAGTAATTTATGAAGAATTAATGAAAGAATATAGGGATAAATTGATACAAAGAATTAGGAGCTACCTAGAATCAAATTCATACGATGTAGTAGTACAATATGGTATACCAGTAAAAAAATATTCAATGGCTCCTGTAATTAAAGATATTTGTAAGGATCTAGGAATTACTTTTCTTTTAACCCCAGATATAGAAACATATAGAAATAATAAAGATAAATTAGTCGAGTTAAAGGATTCAGGAGAATTTTATTGTTTAGATGAAGTTTTGAGTAGTATGGATAATTGTTTAAATAAGGTGAGTAGATATGTTGAATCTATCAATTGTAATACCGGCTTATAATGATGTTAGATTGGAAAAGTGTTTAAAAAGTATTGATGAAAATGTAGAGGTTGTCGTTGTCTTAAATGGTGCAACAGAAGAAGTAAGAAAAATCGCTTATTCTAGCAATGCAATAATTGGGGAATTACCTACACCTAATTTAGCAAAAGCTTATAATTATGGAATTGAAATTTCTAGTAAAGATAATGTGTTAATTATGGATTCAGATTGTGTTTTTATGCCAGGTACCATCAATAAGTTATTCAAATTATTAGATGCAGGACCTTTGGCTAAAGGAAGGGTGATGTTTTCCTTTAACAGTAAAATTGGAAAAATCATTGCACGCGCAAGACATATACATACTTGCAAAAAAAATGCATATTCACCTCCATTGGCATTTAATAAAGCAATCTTAGCAAAGGTAAATGGATATTATTTTGATGAGAATTTATCTTGGACAGAGGATTACGATTTTGATATTAGAGTTAAATCTGCAAATCTTAAGATTTTATATGATGATAAAGCAAGAATTATTCATCCAGAGTTAAGCATTAAGCAAGATTTGAAAAGTTCATTTAATTATGGTGTAGGTCATGCACGTGGGGTTTTACACAAAAAAGATGGTTATTATGAACCTAAAAATAAAACGAAGTCCATTATTAACTCATATAAGTATATTAAAAAAAAATACGGTTATTTAACTGCTTTCTATCTCATATTTTGGCAGCTTGCCTTTTATAGGGGATATAAAAAAGAAATGTATTAAGGAGGAAAACAATGCAGCAACAATACGATGAAATTTCTGAATTATACGACATTATCATCCCAGAACCTGATGGTATTTTTGATTTTTACAGTGGTTTGGTAAAAGCAAATGATGAAGTTTTAGATTTGGGGTGCGGTACTGGTAGATTATCTTTTATTCTTGCTGAAAAAGGCGCGAATGTAACTAGTGTTGATATATCAGCAGGAATGATTGAAAAAGCCAGTAAGAAGTTAGATGAGATGCCAAATATTAAGGATAAAATAGAATTTAAGGTTTCTTCTGCTACAGATTTTAAGTCTGAAAGAAAATTTGATTTTATATTTATGTCTGGTGGTGTATTTGAATATTTACTTACACCGTCACAACAAAAATTAGCTCTTAGGAACATTAAATTATTATTAAAAGAAGACGGGATTTTTGTTTTCGATATTATTACACCTCCAACTATTCTTCCTTATTCTAAGAGAGTGAGTGATGGAGGAAATACTCCTATTAAAGGGGAGAATTTTAAAAAATATAAAATTAAATCATGGGATGTCGTAAAAGCAGATCATTATAAGCAAATAGTTGAAACCACTTGTTATTTTGAGGTTTATGACATAACAGATAATTTTTTAAGTGAAAAAAATTTTAGATTTCTTGCAAAATATACTTTACCATCCGAAATGCAGTATCTCTTAGAAATAGAAGGATTCAGTATAAAAAATTTTTATGGTGATTACAATAAAAATCCTTTTGGGAGGAATAGTGAATTTATGATTTACGAATGTGGGAAGCAAGGGGAAAATTTTAATGATATACAGTGTGAATAGACGCTCTTAAAAAGTATATTTTTCTAGTGGAAATAAAATGTATCCAGTTAGTATACTCCAGAGTAAATAATTTTTAATTAAAATAATAGGTAAATGATTTACCTGTTCAATAAAGGTGATGCTGAATGAAGGATATTGTAAAAAAACATTTAGTTATAGCGCCACACCATGACGATGAAGTCATTGGCTGTGGTGGAACAATTGCTCAAGCTATTAGTAAGGGTGAACATATAAAAGTAATAGTAATTACAAAAGGAGATTTATCTGGAGGAGTAGGAGATTTAAATGAAATTATTTCAAATAGAGAGAACGAGTGTATAAATGCTTGTAATACATTAGGGATAGAAAAAGGAGATATTAAATTTTTAAAGAAACCAGACAGATCACTTGTGTATTCTTTAGATTTTGTTGAAGAAATTATTCATGAAATCTCAAAATATAAGCCTAATTTTATTTATTTCCCCCATGATATGGAAAGTGATAGGGATCATCGAATAGTAAATGAAGTTGTATCAGAAGCAATATTCCTGTGTCAATCGGGGTTCTTAAAAGAGAATTGTGCTCCGATGTGTTTACAGTATGAAGTATGGACTCCCATGAAAAACTATCAGGTTGTAAAAGATATTACCAGGTTTATTGAACTGAAAAAAGCATCAATTAAAAAATATGAATCCCAACTTAAAACATTAAATTTGGTTGATGGAGTTTTGGGGCTAAATTCTTATAGGGGTATGCAGGCAGGAGTGCAATTTGCAGAAGTTTTTAGAGTGGTAAGTAAGTAGTAAAAAGGAGAGAGAAGATGGATATCATTGAAATTGAAAATGTATCAAAAACTTTTGAAAGAGTAAAAATTGAAGAAGGATTAATAAACTCTTTCAAGAGTTTATTTAAAAGAGAAAAAGTCAAGGTTACTGCTTTAAGTGATGTGTCATTCAAAATAAAAGAAGGTAAAATAATAGGGCTTATTGGCGCGAATGGTGCTGGTAAGTCTACCCTAATGAAAGCCATGGTTGGATTAATTAAACCAACTTCCGGGAGAATCTTGATAAATGGATTTAACCCTCATGATAAGAAGAAAGATTTTTTAAAGTCTATTGGTGTTGTTTTAGGACAAAAAAATCAGCTATGGTGGGATCTTTCCCCTTACGAAACATTTTTATTACATAAAGAAATATATGAGCTGTCTGATACAGAGTTTAGAAAGAATGTAGATGAATTAGCTAAAAATCTCGGGGTATCAGAAATTCTTAAATCGCCAGTAAGAAATCTATCGTTAGGAGAGAGAATGAAATGTGAGTTAATTGCTTCAATCTTACACTCACCTAAGATATTATTTTTAGATGAACCGACTATCGGATTGGATTTTCTTGCTCAAAAGAATATCAGGAATTTTCTCAAAAATTATTGCAAAGAAAGGAATACAACAGTTGTAATAACTAGCCATTATTTCCCAGATATATATGAGCTATGTGAAGAATTAATAATATTGAAGAATGGAGAAGTTGTTTTTAATAACAATTTCAAAAAAATAAAAGAAGAAATTAAAAGTTATAAATATATATATCTTAGCTTTGAAAATGAAATAAATTCTCAAGATCTTAAGAAATATGGCGAAGTTAAAGAGTCGGATAAATTTAGTGTAACAATAAAAGTTCAAGATAAGTTAGTGAACGAGACCATATCTAGCATATTAAAAGAATTCAATGTTATTGATTACAATTTGACTGAAATGTCATCACAAGACCTCATTGAAGATATTTATTCAATGGAATCGACTGGAGTGAAAATAACAGTATGAAGAAGTATTTAAAACCAATGATGCTTTCATTTCAAGCGGTTTTTCAGTATCGCATGAATGTTGTATTATATATGATTTTTGGTTTAATACCGCTTGTGGCTTTAATACTATTGTGGCATTCTCTCTTTGAAGCACAAAGCAATATTCAGGGTTATACTCTTGAAATGATGATTACTTATGTAATAATTGCTAAGTTAATTGAACTTTTACTAATTCCTGAAATGCACTGGTCGATAAATGAGGAAATACAATCCGGTGAATTATCAAAATATCTTATAAAACCATTTTCATACTTTGGATATTGGTTTAGCCATAATTTAGGTAACAAAATTATTCATTTACTGATGTCAGTGATACCGATAATACCGATAATATTCCTGAACAGGGATTATTTCCTTTTACCTACTTTAAAATATACTTTCCTGTTCATTCTTTCAATAGTAGGAGCGGCAATACTTTATTATATGATTTATTATTTGATATCACTCTTCTCATTTTACTTTGTAGAGATATCATCCTTTTTCTTTACTGTAGATATAGTATTAGAATTATTATCTGGATCGCTTATTCCGCTTGAATTTTTACCAACTCCATTAAATACAATAACTCAGTTTTTACCTTTTTCATACTTAATTCACTTTCCGGTAAATGTATATTTAGGAAATTTAAGTGGCACTGAAATTTTAAATGGTTTAATTTTACAAGTGGTATGGTCTTTAGTTTTCTATGTCCTTATTAGAGTACTTTGGAAGAAGGGGTTAAATAAATATGAATCTGTTGGTGCATAAATATGATTAGATATTTAAAAATGTTAAAAGCAATTCTTAAAATTAATTTAAGTAATATTATGATGTATAGAGTTAACTTTTTTTTAAATATATTAGATAGCGTTGTTTGGTTCATTGTTACATTAGTATTTTTTAATAGTATATTTGATAGTTTTGGTAATATTAATGGTTGGAATACAAATGATATTTATTTGTTAATTGGAACAAGTGAGTTGATAAAATCTTTGATGTTTACTCTTTTTATTAATAATCTACCGTATATACCGAGTTTAGTTAACCAAGGAAGTTTAGATCAGATATTGTTTAAACCTATTAATAGTCAGTTTCTAGTTTCATTAAGAAAGCTTGATTTAGGGAACTTAGGGAACTGTTTACCAGCCGTACTGTTAATTAGTTATGCATTATTACAAAAGGGAGAGAGTGTTAGTATTGTAAATGGATTTTCTTTCTTGGGTCTATTGTTTTTAGGGATTATACTCTCGTATTCTCTGTGGTTTATTTTAATGACTTTATCTATATGGTTAACCAAAGTTGAAGGTATGCATGAGTTATTTCTTGGTACTATGACATTACTTAGATACCCATCTTCCTTATATAAAGGAATAAGTCGATTTGTTTTTTTATTTGTTTTTCCTATTGTTATTGTTAGTAATATTCCAACCTATGCTTTAATTGGTCGATTAGAACTAAACGATATATTCGTGTTAATGAGTTATTCTATTGGATTTTTTATTATTTCAATTTATTTTTGGAAGTTTGCCTTAAGATATTATAACAGTGCAAGTAGTTAAGGGGAGAACAAAATGTACTCTAATGATAAAGCAATAGTTGTTTTTAGTGGTGGACAAGATAGTACAACATGTTTATTTTGGGCAATAGAGCAGTTTGTGGAGGTGGAAGCTGTAACATTTAACTACAATCAACGTCATAAGTTAGAAATTGATTGTGCAGCGGAAATTGCGAATGAGCTTGGCATTAAACATACAGTGATAGATATGAGCTTACTAAATCAGCTAGCTCCCAATGCGTTAACGAGAATAGATATGGAGATTACACACGAAGAAGGGGAATTGCCATCGACATTTGTAGATGGGCGGAATTTATTATTCTTATCATTTGCTGCTGTATTAGCAAAACAAGTTGGAGCACGTCATATTGTAACGGGTGTATGTGAAACTGATTTTAGTGGTTATCCAGATTGCCGTGATGTGTTTGTGAAATCGTTAAACGTTACATTAAATTTATCTATGGATTATCCATTTATCATTCATACACCACTTATGTGGATTGATAAAGCAGACACGTGGAAATTATCTGATGAACTTGGCGCGTTCGAGTTTGTTAGAGAAAAAACATTAACATGTTATAACGGAATCATTGGTGATGGTTGCGGTGAATGTCCAGCATGTCAACTTCGTAAAGCAGGATTAGATACGTACCTACAAGAACGCAAAGAGGAGAATGAATAATGGAAAACTTTTTCGGGTTTCGCATTGTAGAAAATTTGCAAAAAATGGACAAGGATATTCAGCTTGAGCAATTAAAATACCATAATAAAAGAGTAATGGTTAGCAAGGAATTTACATTTGATGCAGCACACCATTTGCACTGTTATGAAGGGAAATGCAAAAATTTACATGGTCATACATACAAAGTTGTATTTGGTATTAGTGGATATGTAAATGATATTGGACTTGCAATTGACTTTGGAGATATAAAAGAAATTTGGAAAAACGAAATAGAGATTTATTTGGATCATCGCTATTTAAATGAGACATTACCAGTGATGAATACGACTGCGGAAAATATGGTTGTCTGGATTTATGAAAAGATGGCGGAAGCATTAATAAAAGGGAATCGAACAGAAGAATATAAAGGAGCTCGTGTCGAATTCGTACGTCTCTTTGAAACACCAACGAGTTATGCAGAAGTAAGGCGGGAGTGGATACTTGATGAGTAAGATTCCTGTGTTGGAGATATTTGGCCCAACCATTCAAGGAGAAGGCATGGTTATTGGACAAAAAACGATGTTCATTCGCACAGCAGGTTGTGACTATAGCTGCTCTTGGTGCGATTCAGCCTTTACATGGGATGGCTCAGCAAAAGAACAAGTTAGACAAATGGCGCCAGAAGAAATTTGGAATGAACTTGTTGAAATTGGTGGAGAAAATTTTTCTCACGTTACAATTTCAGGTGGGAATCCCGTTTTGCTGAAGAATATTCAGTTTCTTCTTACTGTATTAAAAGAGAATGGAATTCGTACAGCGATTGAGACGCAAGGGAGTAAGTGGCAAGAATGGTTGCTTCAAATTGAAGAAGTGACAATTTCGCCTAAACCACCAAGTTCAAAGATGAAAACAGATTTTACAATGCTAGACTCTGTTATTCATAAATTAGAAAGAAAAGATTTTAGTTTAAAAGTGGTTGTATTTGAAGATTATGATTTTGAATATGCAGTAAAGGTGCACAAGCGATATCCGCAAGTACCATTTTTCTTACAAGTTGGGAACGATGATACGAAAACGGTGGATGATGCAGCGCTTATTAAAAACTTATTACAGAAATATGAACGATTGATTGAAAAAGTTGTACAGTGTAAAGAAATGAATGATGCAAAAGTATTACCTCAACTTCATGCTTTAGTATGGGGAAATAAACGAGGTGTATAAATAAGAGCATTTTATGAATAAATTAATAAGGTGGAGATAATAGATGAGCTTAAAAACAATTCAAAGTGTAGAAATAGATACTGACAAAATTGAAGTAGCAGTAAAAATGATTCTTGAAGCAATTGGAGAAGATATTAATAGGGAAGGTATTTTGGAAACCCCAAAACGAGTAGCAAAAATGTATAAGGAAGTTTTTCAAGGTTTAGGTCAAAACCCTTCTGAACATTTGTTAAAAATATTTAATGAAAATCATGAAGAATTGGTATTAGTTAAAGAAATTCCGTTCTATTCTATGTGTGAACATCATTTGGTACCTTTTTTTGGAATAGCTCATATAGGTTATATTCCTAATAATGGAAAGGTAACTGGGTTAAGCAAATTAGCTAGAGCTTTAGAAACCATATGCAAAAGACCACAGTTGCAGGAAAGAATAACCAATGAATTAGCAAATGTAATTTTTGAAACTTTAGAGCCAAAAGGTGTAATTGTAGTAATTGAAGCTGAGCATATGTGTATGACAATGAGGGGTGTGAAAAAACCTGGTTCAATGACTATAACTTCATCATATAAAGGAATATTTAAAGATAATAGTACACTCCGAAGTGAAACCTTAAATTTGATAGAGAGATAGAATTATATTGTTAATTGAAGTCTATGCAGTATAAATATTTAAAACAATTCAAACGGACAAGGTAAGGTGAAACGGGATTATTTGTTTAACCTTGCCCTATTTCGATTTTATAATATGCTAATTATAAATTAAAATTCATCATCACCAATTAAGTTCCCTACATCATTATCCCCTTTGTAAGTCTTTGCTTCAAGTAATTTTCTTTTGTAGTTCTATCATTTTTATGGCCAACTGCAGCCACTATGACATGAGGTGCTAGCCCCTTATAATCATATAAGTACTGTACATAAAAATGCCTAAAGAAATGAGGGATAATTCATATATTCTCTGTAAAAGGTAACTGGGTGTCTTTTATAATTTTAGAGATATATTGTGACTACTATTCTCTTTTTGTATACAAAAAGAATTGATTAGTACTGAAGTAATGTATGTTCTATCTAGATAGTTAAGTTTGTAATGATGTTACAGTAGGGAAAGGTATGCAGCTGAAAAACCGCAAAAGGTGTTTATAATAACTTATTAATATTTAGTTTACATAACCTTTATTATAGGTATGTGTAAAAAAGAACAGAATAAATCTCAAATTGAAAAGAATACTTATGTTATTGAGACAGAAGAAAAAATTTAGAAGTTATATTTTGAAACCTGTATTAAAATCACATTTAGCGGAATGCTCATCTAAAACAAGTACAATATAAAAGTACTAAAGGAAACACTCTATTTCGAAAGCATAAACAATTAAGTTTTGTGAAAAATACAATCCATTTAGTCTTAGGCGATTAAATTGTTTTGTATTAAAGTGTATTTATATACTGGATATGTCCTATAAGCAATCATGTAATCAATATCAATATGTATAGTTGAATGTATCTGAAACTAAAAGATATTCAGGCTGATGAAGTGGAAAGTGAATGACGTATTTTGTTTGATGAGAATAAAAGTTAATATGAAGAGGTGAAAAACAAACACTTCAAAACTTCGCACGAAATACCAATTTTACGAACAATAAAATGTTTATATAAAAATCTAATACGGTATCTAGGGATTTCGAGCTCAGTTTCATGACTTTTGTTCTGTTTGGATATTTACATATAGTTCATATCTTCTATGGAAATTATCAAATATTGAATTATTCTTTGAAAATTTTTATAGTAAATTACACTTCAATTTATAAAAGTTGTTCTTATGTTGATCTATTTAACTCCTCATAATCATAATTAAATTAACCAATTCGTATTTTATAACAACTTTTAAACAATTTTGCACACCTGTAAATTTGATTTTTGTACTGATTTTATAGCGTAATACAGATTTATCACTTGCTTATCTATAACTTTTTTTAGAATGATTACACTATCCTTATTTAATTTCGAGTATATTTTAGCATCCCATAATTTAATTATGTAAATAAGTCTGTGTAAAAATTGAATTTAATGCGAACTTGTGTTCGAGTATTTTTTCTGTTATAGTGTATATGAGGTGATTTTTATGGATTACAGCAAGCAACGTCAAAAATCCGTACATCGTAAAAAATTATACGAGAATCTAAATGAAATGCCCTTTTATATAGAAGAATTTGTGGAGTACAAAGAATTGCATGATGCCTCTCCCTCCACCCTACTGAATTATGTATATGATTTTAGAGTCTTCTTTAATTGGCTACTATCTGAACAAATTATAGATTTTAAGCCGGTTAAAGACATATCCTTCTCTGATTTGGAGAATTTAAAGAAAAAAGATGTTGAGAACTTTATGCGTTTTCTAAAACTGCAACAAAACATGCAGAATTCCTCTGTTAACAGAAAAATTTCAGCCTTAAAGTCTTTATTTAAGTACCTTACCGCCCTATCAGAAAATGATGATGGAGAATGTTATTTTTATAGAAATGTAATGGCTAAAATAGAAATACATAAAGATAAAGAAACATTAAATGCTCGTGCAAAACGTATGAGATCTAAGATATTTCATAATGATGACGATCAAGAATTTTTGAATTATGTTAAGTACGAACATGAAAAATCTTTAACAAAACATCAGTTGTTCTATTTCCTAAGAGATAAAGATCGTGATGTAGCTATCCTCTCCCTCTTTCTTGGTAGTGGTATTCGAGTAAGCGAATTGGCTGATCTACGTATGGAAGATATAAACTTAAAAGAAAGACTAATTGATGTAATCCGAAAAGGAAACAAAGAAGATTCTGTATGGATTACACCAATTGCATTGAACGACCTTGAAAAGTATATGGAAATTAGAGATAACAAATATGCTCCAGGAAAAGAATTAAAAAATGTGTTTTTATCAAAGTATAAACATACTGCACAACCACTTTCCGTTAGGGCTATCCAAGATATAGTAGAAAAATATACTAAAGCCTACGGTAAAAAAATGTCTCCTCATAAATTAAGACACACATTGGCAAATAAATTGTATATGGAAGAAAAAGACTCATTACAAGTCATGCAGCAACTTGGGCATACCAGCCAAGATACGGCTTTGCTATATACACAACTTGGGGAAACAACTATTAAAGATAGTTTAGGAAGAATAGGAAAGAATAAATAATAAAAGGTTCAGCTTCCTATGATTGCTGAACCTTTTATTATTTATTGAGATTTTCAATTTTATTATATAAAAAATACATAGTTTATCTACCGCTTTGTTTGGGATATGAGTGATGAAAAATATTAATAAAGTATTTAAAAAACTATTTTCGATTTGAATGTAGATATATTTGCGCGAATTTCTGTTAGATAACCACAATTATATGTTTACCACGGCTTTTTCCTTTCTCTTTTGAGAAATATTCTGGTTGATCTCCATTACCGTGCTTCATATGAAATTTTTGCATGCCGGTTGTTAGTTTCAATTGAATAAAATGATTTTGCTGAAGATCTAACTTCAATTCGAAAATGTATGCTTGTCCTTCTCAAAAAATTGCAAAGCAAAAAGGCACCTAAGTAAGGTGTCTTTTTGCAAAAATCATTTCCTCATCTATGTTTAAATAATTTAAGATTTTGAGATACCTACATCACTAAATGCTTTGTTTACAACTTGATCTGTGTTTTGGGGCATTTTCCCTTCGTTTATAAGAACTTTCGCGGCTTTTAGAATTTCTTCAAAAGCATCATGGAAGCCAGAATTAGGGTGAAGATGCGGCCATGCATTGTACCATAATATTGCAGCATTATCTGTTCCTATTCCTTTAGACACGAGATAAAATGCTTTGTTTGGGATACCACTGTTTGTATGCACGATATAACTTTGTCTTTTTTCTTCAGTCTCAAAATTAAGGTTACTACCATCATCATATTTATCCATGTGATTTGGCTGAGAATCATGTTCGTTTGCGGTTCCTGGTTCTTTCATTGAGCGAAGGGCTTTTCCAGGAAATTTAGGACCAATAATTTTATCACCAATTAACCAATCAGCATTCTGAGCATTTTGACCCAAATGATATTGTTTTATTGCACTACCAATACAATCAGAAAAGCTTTCGTTAAGGGAACCGGGTTGATCATGATATTCGAGTTTAGATGTATACTGTGTTACACCATGGCTCATCTCATGGGCTATAACATCAATTCCTCTTGTAAAATCAATGAAGATTTCACCATCACCATCACCGAAAATCATTTGTTCTCCATCCCAAAAAGCATTCATAAAATGATTACTATAGTGAACGTTAAAAATAAGATCCAACCCACGATTATCAATAGAATTACGATGTAATACCTTTTTATAATATTCTAAAATGACTTTTCCAGCATCATATGCTTGATTCGCATCTTCATCATCCGTAGGTGAATCTCCCTCATCCCGAACTAATTTATGCTGAGGTTGTTCTGTATGTTGACAATCATAAACATGTATAGTGGCTTTATGCCCTTTAGTGTTCTCTAATGCAGAATCCATTATTTCTTGATTTTTAATTAGACTCTTTCTTTTCTCATGAATTTTTTTAGTATGTTCTAAGCTCTTTTGCGCTTTTTCGCTCCCTTTTTCTGCAAACTTTTCTAATAAGTATTCTGGAACAATACTTTCAACTTTTCTCATAATTATCATTCCTTTTCTATAATAGGTATTTTGTACCCAAAAGAACTCATTGTTTGTTTATTTTTTCCATATCCTTATCCGATGAGAATAAAAAACATATCTATTGATTGGTAAATAGCAAAAATGACTACTCTAATAATAAATATTTCTTCCTATATTTTCTGCAAATTTTTATTCGTAATGTACACCATTATAATTTACAAAACCCACTGGGTGATGCGTGAAATGTATGACTGGATCACCTGGATTCCCAATTCCTACTTTTACATGTGTTTTATCAACATATTCTCCTTGCAATTCAATTTCTGTCCCTTCTTTTAAGCCTGGAATTGGATTTTTCAACCCTAATTTATCTCCAAAACGAATTGCACAGAAGGCTTCATTTTCTACTAAAGATTTTTGTGCACCTTTTATATCAATAACTTGTATATTATTAATTAAAAAATGCTGATGTGTTCCGCCTTCTGAATTAGAATCATCTTCTTCAACTAATTTAATTGTTGCTTTTACATGCACAATTGGAGCATGAAATGAAAGTGGATTTCGATGATGCTCCATAAAATGATCTGCTAACGTATTACCAAAATGCGGATGTCGTTGTAAATGTTCACTCATAGTTATTTTCTCCATTTCTTAATTTTACTTACATCTTTTAATAATTTGAAAGTGCAACAATTTTAAAATAACACTAATCTTTTTGTGGATTTTAACCAGATAATTTTCACTTTTAATCAGATAGATTTTCATTTGTCCAGTTTATAAATTGATTTAAACTAATTAAACCAACAAATTCATATCCTAATCCCAATCCTTTTGGTTTTAAAATAACTGTATCTAAAAAACCAAGCGATTGAATAGATTCATCAAAAGAATAATCATGAGCGATGAATATCCTATTTACTTGCGAGTTAGGTTCTGTTTCAAATATTCTAATTAGCTTTTCTTTTACTAGTCTCTGTTGTTCATTTCAATTATCAATATTTAAGTTGTTAATCTCAGCTAATTCATCCATCACTTCTATATTTTGTTTCCCAAAAGCCAGTTTGCCTGTGTCTTTAGTTCGACAATAAGGGCTTGTAAATACTGGGTATTGAACGGGTACTGTTTGTTTTCTAAAGATTTCTCCTAATTTTTCAGATTTTTTTCCCATTATCGGTTAAGTTGCTTTGCGTTTTGCAATCTTTCAGATCTAGTACTCCTCCTGGTTCTCTTTCCTTTTCTCCATGCCTTAGATATAGATTATATCCGCCAGCTTTAATGGCTTTTAATAATGAATAATCTAATGTCTCTGTGTTTCCAATTCTGTATCATCCATTTTCCTAATCCTTCTTTCTTATTTAAAGCAATTAATTCAAGAATTTATTTATAATTAACAACCGAAAAATCCAAATGAATTTCTGTGAATTTTTCCGTTAAAGGGAAGATCACTAGTCGTTGCATTTTATATTATTCGAATTTAACATTATGATGTAACGATTGTTAGTCTTGATAAAAAACTTCATAAATTTATCGTAATTGAAACACACGATATCTTCACATGAGTATGACACCAATTACTAAATGAAGTTGCAAACTTATCTTTTAGTAATTTTACTGGAATAATATTGTATACTGACGTTAATACTAGTAACCCTATAACTTCTATTTTATTCTTTTGCCAGGTCTAACAAACCATTACCTACCAAACGCTTGGAATCAGCAAGAGCTGTTGTTCTTTTAATCAATTGTGCATAAATTTCATCCTCAGATAACGTTCTATCAAATTGTTGTTTACTTTCACAAAGTTTAATAATTAATGCTGAACCACCTGATATATGTGGAGTTGCCATTGATGTCCCACTTAATGTTGCATAGCCTCCACCTTTATAAGTTGATAAAATCCCTACTCCAGGCCCAACTAAATCTACATTTTTATTTGAATCACTAAAAGGAGCTATTTTTTTATTAAAACCAACAGCACCAACTTCTACAACCTCCTGATATGAACCTGGGTAATCAAACTCATCTGTATTACTGTTATTATCTCCTCCATTACCAGCTGCACAAACAACTAATACATCATTATTCACTGCATTTTTTACAGCTTGATGTAGTTCTGGTACATCTTGAGGTCCGCCTAAAGACATAGAAATAACTCTTACTTTTTCTCCATTAGGGCCTCTCCAGTTTACTGCATAATTAATCCCATTTATTATCCATTCATAAGCACCCGATCCATTTGGACCGCCTAATACTTTAACAATAAGTAGCTTAGCTTGTGGGGCTACTCCTAAAACACCTTTATTATTTTCTGTAGCAGCAATCGTTCCCGCCACATGCGTTCCATGACCATTTAAATCAGAATAATTATCAGGATCACTATCATTATCAGTAGTAAAATTTTTCCCTCCAATAATACGATCCTTTAAATCCACATGATCCGTTTGACATCCAGTATCTAGGACTGCAACCACAATATCTTTTCCTTTTTCACTTTTTTCCCATACTGCCGGAGCATTTATAAATTTGACGCCTTCAGGTATTTCACTAACTTCACTAACAACTTCTAACACCTCAAAAGGGATTAACCCTACTTCGTTACTCTTTACATCATTTGAATTATTTTGACTCATATCTTCACCTCATATAATAGATTTTGATTGCTTTTAAACAATCAAAATCTATTCTCTACATATATCTCACTAAATATGCAACTCATATACAGATTGCTCTAAAAATCTTCAAAGTGATAGTATTTAAAAGACATTCTCTTAGTTTATGTTTTAACTTTGTGTCACTTTTATTGTCTTATTAAAAAATCATTTTAATATTAACTTTAGTTTATTTAACATTGTTAAATAAAAGCTAGTTTCACTGTTATAAACGCTCTTCATAGTTGTTATATATTTTAATTAATATATACGTAAAATAATATAATCTATTTAGCACCTATTATTCATAAACTTTTTGATTATAAATTTTTAATAGAAAAAATATTTTTTCTCACATTTTTACTAATATAACTTAAGAATAAAAAATAAAATACAGATAATACTATATTCTGTTTAAATAAATTTTTAGGAGCTGA
The DNA here is from genome assembly GCF_011066025.1 of Bacillus sp. EKM202B. Lineage (NCBI taxonomy): Bacteria > Bacillati > Bacillota > Bacilli > Caryophanales > Bacillaceae > Bacillus > Bacillus sp. EKM202B. The sequence goes on from NZ_JAAMNK010000027.1 coordinate 48,980, forward strand.
TAGTAATGCCAGTAAAAAATTATGGGGTTTTAAAGGGTCAAGTAGTAGGATATACCCCTCCTGACGATAAGGATAACACACCTCATTTTACAGTTAATATCTCAGATAATAATAACCATGAATACGAAATTATTATTAATGTCAAATCAAAAAAAAATCCATCTGAGTTATTGTACTATGCGGGTAAAAATTTTCATTCTGAGCAAATTACAAACCTACCTAACTTAAATTACGGCTTCACAAACATTACTAATAATAATAGAGAAATTGCACTGGATTATATTCGAGGTAATTTACTTGACCGCTGTAAATTAGTCCCACTTCCAGTAACTGCACCTGGAGATGATAACGATTTACAAGATAAATTTTTGAATTACATGAAAACATCTGAAAATAATCCAACAGTCGATATTTATGCATACGGTGAAAAAATCCCTCCTGGAATTCATGATGTCCACATGAACCAAGGAAATGTGGGAAGTTTTAAAAAAGATGATGGTATTTGGCAAGATGGTGGAGTACTTTTCCATTATAAAGACGTTAATAAATGGGAAGCTGTCTTTTTAGCATTCCAGTCACAATCATGGTGTACGGATGACTCAGGACATGCAATTAAACCTGTTGAAAACTGTAATTACAAAAGTGATTGTTAGTAATCAAGTTTAAAAGTAAAAATGTTTATTTCGAGAATAATTAAAAAGTATTATATAAATATATTCCTATTTTAGATTAAAGAGTGGTGTAAACTTACACTGTCTCTTTTCTAAAATACAAATAAATTGGATTATCGTTATTCATCTGCTTTTCAGATGAAACATGACATTCGGGTTCATAAGTATTGAAAACATATCGATCACCTTGCATCAAGATGATTTTGTAGGAATCCATTTTATCTATAGTTCAAATGTTTAAATCGCATTATTAAATTATCAATAATATAATAAAAGAATGTACAATTAATATTATATTTTCTCGATTATAAGTACCAAAACTTTTGGTTACCAAGGTTCTTACTATTAAAAGTAAAACTCACTTTAGTATTAATGTACACAAAGAATTATTAATATTTTCGTCCCTTCACTAAAATTAAGGATATTCTTAAGTAACTCTATAAAATCAATCAGTATATTATATAAATATAATAATACAATTATGAAGAAAGGGCTATTTCTTATGACAAAAAACAATTCAAGTATTCCAGAAAATGAGTTTTCAACCTTATTAATGAATGAAAATGAACAAATTGAACTTCTTAATAAACTTAATAAAAATAAAGGTATTATTGAAAACGATTCAAAAAAATACTTTGATGAAGATGCGGAGAAAAACATTATAGCATCTTATTATAAACCAATTAATTTTGATCAATTAAAACCAAGTGAATTATTTAAGGCTTTGTATTCTTTAATAGAAAATACACATAAACCCGTCAAATATAACCCAGCACAATATTTATATAATTGGGTAGATTTACAAGTAGACGGAAATTTAAAAAGTATCTACTCTGGAAACATAAGAAAACCAGAAGAAGTTATTGCTGAAGACATTGAAATAATCACCAAACGAAAAAATGAATTAGATTCACTTCTGACTAATCACTCATTAACTAAAAATGAGTTAGAAACCCGAAAAAAGCAAATTGAAGAAAACAATAAATTGAACTGTGAACACGTAGTACCACAATCTTGGTTTCATAAACAGGAACCAATGAGAGGTGATTTGCATCATTTATTCGCATGTGATCCACAATGTAACTCGATGAGAAGTAACTATCCTTATCATGATTTCCCAGATTATGATAAGGGGATTGAGCTGGAATCAATTAGACAAAAGTGTGGGAAATTAGAAAAGAGTTTATTCGAACCTGAATACGCTAAAGGTATAGTAGCACGAGCCACTTTATACTTTTTACTAAGATATCCAGATAAAATTACAAATGACAAAGAAAAAAACATAGACATTGAATTATTACTTAGATGGCATGAACAATATCCAGTAAGTATTTATGAAAAGCATCGGAATCAAAGTATTCAAGACACTCAAGGGAATAGAAATCCCCTTATCGATTTTCCCGAATATGGTCGTAAAATTGATTTTTCATTGAGCTCTTCTTGAGTTTTTTTAAAATCTAATAAATATAAGTTAAAAAGCTTAATACTTACTCCCTTACCTTTTTAAGGGGGGAGTTTTCTTTATTTTAACAAAATAAACCTAATATAAACTTTTTAATAATTATATACAGAAAAACCATAGAACCTAATTACTTCTACGGTTTTAAATTAATATTTATTTTTTGAGTACCCCATAAAAACCTTAACGTTTTCAGGTAGTATTTCATATCTTATAATATTTCTAACAATAACACTGTTCGGTTGCCTTTCTAGATTTCCATTGTTAACTTATTGATTATAAAAAGTTAATCTCTGATAGTGGATAAAAGGCACGAATTATACTTACATAATCTTTCCCCTGATCAGCAAGGTATATACTTCCCCATCTACAGAAGTATTCATTTGAATCATTTCTTATGCCGCTACAGTAATTAATTAGTAGTGGTTCAATACTATACGGTCTTGTAATATATTGATTAAATATCTCGTCAACTATCTCATCAATTTCAGAAAAAGTACTTCTACCATAATTAAAAGATTGATCGAACAAAGACGTGCTACTGATTGTAAATCCTCTTTCCAAATAATGCTCATTATATATACGATTTAATACAAATGATGTTATACAAATTATATTAGCCTTAATAGCTTCTTTTGGCCATGTTGGGTAAAGTTCTGAAGCAGCTACATTTTTATATATTCTTTAAATTCCACTTTATATCTTGGCGCTAATTCATTAGGATTTCCATCATGAACTATAATGTATTGAGGTATTTTGAAGCTATTTGCATGTTGAGGAAAGTGTGAAAACCGGGGATAGTTTGACTGAAGTTGTTTTTCTAAATAATATTCAGTTAATGCATATTGAGGAACATCAATTGTTTCAATTAATTGAAGTTCTCCTGTTCGATTAACAGGAAGCATTTCCACTCTTTGTTTCGCTGTAGTTTCCGGAAAGATTTGTACACCTCTAACTATTTTAACTCCATAGTTAGGTGCTTCGACTGTAAGAATATATTCTGTATAAGGTTTTGGTCCTGAAGGATTATAAGAATACTCTTTAGGAGGCGCTGATAGAGAAATGGGACTTGTTAAACCAATGTCATTTGTTTGGAGTATAGCAATAACTTGACCACTATCATCCTGCTTACGAATGAATACCCTTGCACCCTTAATGGGTTTATCTGTATTCATTTCATAAACAGATACAATTAATTTACCAGTTGATACCCGATAAGAATCCCGTGTATCATAATAAATTTGATTTTCATTTAAAAATGGATGCGGTTGATAATAAAATTGCTGGCCTAAATCCAATGGATAAGAATAATTTTCATTCAAATCTATTCGTCCTCCTTCTATGTCTGTTCATTTCATTATTCCTTGTTACTTTCACATATATCACTAATTAAGAAAAGGGATAATATCTATTATTATTGTAGAATGATTGTGTCTGCTGATAATTGGACACATTTGTCATAGAAGGGGGATAAATGGATAATCGGTTATGATTTTGAGAAGGCACTTGTGTTTTAAGACTTAATTCTGTATTCATTTGCTGTGGAATTGAATTACTTGTTAAAGACCTTCGGGAAGTTCCCATAGTATATTCTATCTCTTCAAGGACCATCCATAGTTCCTTACGCACTACTCCTGTAACAGTAAAACTTTTTATCTTTTGAAACTCTTTCACTGAACTTCAGTTCCAAGTCCAAAAAAACCATCTAATTGTCCTTCGTAAAAACCATAATCCTTCAATAAATTTTGTAATCTCCTTACAAGTTCTCCTTGGCTACCATTCTGCATAATAGGATACATGCCAGGGAGATTTGTAACATACACATAAATATCATTCATTTTATTCCAAGTTATTTCATCTACAGCCCCATTTTCAGAAAGTTGGAACTGTCTTTGAAAAGCCTTAACTGCATATGCAGTACTTGAATTGAACGTACCGTTTACTCTTACTTCAGGAATATCTGTATATCTTTTTCTTATATGGAATAAATATTTTTGAATGGTTTCAACAGCTGCATTTTGATCCCCTTCTTTTATGATTTTCCCTGGGAAAGATTTAATAACTTGTATAAATTCCGCTAAACGGATTTCAATATCTTTATAGTAATATTTCAAAATCTCCAAATAAGTCATACCTTTTTCCGCTAGGCAGTTTGTTCCCCACTGATATAGCATTCCTGGTCGTTTAGCATATAAGCATGTTTGCTTTTTCCCATCACGATATTGTGCAAAAAACGGTGTGTTTTCTCCATGTTTTGCAAGATATTGTTTAAATACCTCCTCCACTGCATCATCAGTAGATTCAAAGGTATTTCTCCCATGAGTATACTTTTGATCAAACTGTGTAGTACTTGTGATGTCGAATCCTTTTCCTTTAAAAGGGTTTACATAAATACGATTTAATGTAAAAGTCATTATGCAAAGAGCATTAGCTAACAATGCTTCTTTTTTCCAATTGGGATAAACCTCAGAAGCGAGCACATTTTTTATATAATCTTTAAATCTCATCTTGTAATTTCTTGCAGGTGTATTTGGATGACCATCGTGAACGGTAATAAATTCAGGTATTACAACATCCCTATCTCTATCTTCCCTTATCTCTTGTTGCATCTCGAGTTCTTTTTGTAGTTCCTGTTGGGATTCCTGCTGGGGATATTGTCCGATTAATGTATGTTCCGGAATATCAATTATTTCAACAAGATCCCGTCCTTCTGCTCCGCTAATGGGTATAAGTTCCATTTTCTGAACAGCAGTAACATCTTCAAAAATTTGTGTACCGCGCAGTACTACAGGTGCATAACCTGCAGCTTCGATGGAAATTGCATATTCTGAATAAGGTTTAGATCCTAAAGGGTCGCTCGCATTCTCTTTAGGGGGTGTAGGCAAGGCAACTGTATTCGTTTCACCGAATTCATTCGTATATAAAGTAAGAACCTCACTTTGTCGGGAAGCTAAAATACGCCCTTCATTTGTCATTTTATAAATTGATACTTTGACACCCTTAATCGGTCTTTCTGTGTCTTTTTCATATATTTTCGCGAAAATTTTTCCACTTGGTTGCCGATAAAGCGCCTCTTGCCCTTCATGACTCACTCCTGCTACAGAATATGGTGGTTTATAATCTCCTGAAGAATATGGATGAGAATTATACAAATTCACCTCTCCTCTCGTTAAATCCTATTTATATTAAAACTCTAGTATATAAACAAAATAAAAAGGCCCTTTATCCATGATATTATGCTCAACTCTATTTTTTGAAATCATATAATTGCCTATTTTCTTTAAAGATTCTCTAGATTTTTTAAAAAATAAGTATGGACTACTCTATTTTTACTTGACCACTTCCTGCCAATCTATCCGAAATAATTCTTCAATTCAAAAGATTAATCTAGTTATACTTTTGTTACATACTATAAAAGTTAAATAACCTTATTTACAAAGATAATTTTATATAACTCCATTCTATACTTGCCTAAATCCTCTCTAGAATTATAAGAATGCACAAATGGACAGCTCTATTTTTACTTCACCCTCTTCTGCTAATCTATCCGAAATAATTCTTCAATCCAAAAGATTAATCTAGTTATACTTTTGTTACATACTATAAAAGTTAAATAACCTTATTTACAAAGATAATTTTATATAACTCCATTCTATACTTGCCTAAATCCTCTCTAGAATTATAAGAATGCACAAATGGACAGCTCTATTTTTACTTCACCCTCTTCTGCTAATCTATCCGAAACAATTCTTCAATCCAAAAGATTAATCTAGTTATACTTTTGTGGCATACTATAAAAATTGAATAACCTTATTTACAAAGATAATTTTATGTAATTCAAATTTATACTTGCTTATAACAAAGAAATTTATAAATTAAAGATATCAGTTGATTTATAAAGCACCGTTTTGAATTTTAGCAAGTTGTGTGAATACAACTGAAAATATTAACCGCTATTTCTTTTACGATTAGTACCTGTCATATTAAAGTTCAATTCAACTATAATAAATAACAGTATTCTAAAATCAAGGGGTGAAATATGGAGAGTTTACCCACTCTTAAATTAGGCTCTACAGGCTATTATGTAACAGTTCTCCAATTAAATTTAAGCGGTTTGGGAGTAAACTACGAGAAACTTGCTATTACCGGCTTTTTTGATGAAAAAACAAATAAATGCACAAAAATTTTCCAAGAAAAAACTAAATTAAATCCTAATGGAATAGTAGAAGTTCGCACTTGGAAATCATTGTTTGAGAACGTATTATTAATACAAAAGAAGCTGCAATCTATAGGAATTTATTTTGGAGCACTTAATGGGATATTTGATGCATCAACTACTCAAGCTACAAAAAAATACCAAAAATAGCAAAATTTATACCCTTCCGGTGATATTACACCGAGAACACGCCACAAATTATTTAATCCCGATTCTCAATCTGAATTTTATACTAGCTCTAATCATTTACACTCCTTACACCCATATGTGGAGATGTTGGCTAAAGAGTTTCTTCAATTAACAAAAGCTAATGGCTTAGATGTTCGAATATATTCAGTGTTTAGGAGCTGGAGTGAACAAGACCGGTTATTTTCTTTAGGAAGATGGAAACCGGGTAAAAAGGTTACAAACGCTCGAGGCGGGGAATCATATCACAATTGGGGATTAGCCTTTGATGCTGCACCTTTCGAAAATAACTCTATACCTTGGGGTAACATCAAAAAATTCAAACAAATGGGGTATATAGGAGAAAAACTTGGTTTAAATTGGGGTGGGCGTTTTACTAACCTAGTTGATCATCCACATTTCGAATATTCTTTTGGTTTAAGTACTTGGGATCTCCTTAACGGTATTAAACCTCCTATTTTAGATATATAACTTTCATATAATTTGATTCATATCGAGAAGTTTTTCTATTCACAAAGAAAAAGCATTCGACCGGATGCTTTAATTGTTCATTCTAAAAGGTGAATAACCAATTACATACTTATTGTCAGTAAATCCAACTATAGCATCCCTTGTCCGAAACTAATTCTTCTCCCATCTACTCCGAGGGCACTAGGAAATAACTCTCACACTCTGAGAAAGGGGTCTTAAAATGATAAGACGGCTGTGGCTGCCTGCGATTGTATAACGCCTGGACCTATAAATGGAGCAACTTTCCAAAAGAAAAGCCCTATATTTATTGGACTACTAATCTCAATAAGTAGTCTCATAAATATAGGGATCATTTTAATTACTATATAACCACGTCCAGAGCAAGATATTTTTGAGAATCACCGATCCTGGCTACCGATCACAATGAACAAGTCCACTGCATTACGCTACAACAGATGCTATCGGGATAGGGCACGGCCTTAATCAGAAAGATAATCGATTCAAAAGCATTTACAATACGAGTGTAGAGTTCCCCGTCTATATAACTCTTGAACTTTCTATCATCTAATTGCACAACTTTAAATACAACATTTACATCTGGTTTAGACCCTGATACAAAACATGAGGAATATCTATAAAATTATTGAATATAATTATACTGCCAATCATAATTCCTACTCGCACCGCCACGGATGCGTATTTTTTTGCTTTCTTTTTGAACAATATTCACTATTTTCGCTTTCCATTATTTATACCTATTGTGAAGTAAAGCTTGCATCAAATTTATCTAATGTTTTGGTATTTACTTTTTCTCCATCTATTGTCATCTTTATTTTTTGCTTCGAATTTGCTGTTACCACCCAAGCATTCGATAAATAACGATCTTCATGGGATAATGTAGAAGGTGAATTTATAACCTTTCCTCCTAAATATAGTGTAGCAGAAGAACCTCCATCCATAGCCATTGCATTTATTGCTCCTTTTTCATATAGAATATCTTGGCACTCTTTTAACGTGGCCCCTATGCTATATGTCTGCCTACCGTCTATCATTAGAAACATTATTGTGCCGTCCTCTTTTTGAGCCATTATACTACGTGGAGCAGAGCCCCAACCACAGTCCCCTTCTGTTTATTCACGATTATTATATACAACGATTATCGAGAAAATATGGAGATGTAAAATGTATAAAATAAAAAAGACATGCACAATTTTTTTAATATTTTTCAGTAAAATATCTCTTGCTTAGGTATTTCATGCACCGTAATTGTTAATTATATATAAAATATAGTTAACAAGGAGATTTCTATTCCAAAAGAAAAAAGCACCCATCTGGATGCTTTTTTTATTATATATATCTACTATATACTACTTCATCTTGATGGCTATGCGGGTTATTTCAAAGTGACCTTTTTTATCTTTCAGGTAGATTTAATTAATAAAAATAGTCCTATCTTAAGTACTGAAATTGGCTATTAAAAAGTATCGTTGCACATTTTATTTAGATCTTCCTTGCCCCCAAGCAGCGATATCATTTATAACATACTCAGGAATATTTGTAGGGCTATAATACTCATCTGGTTTACTTAATTCCCCATTTCCTTCTGTGAAGAAGTGATTTAATTTTGGATATGGTCGATAATCAATGTTATCTTATTTTTTTGTCTCGTTGACCCATGTAATAATGTCCTGGATGACGTACCCAGGAACATTAGCAGGGATTTCGTATTCACTAGGAAGACTTAATTCCCCGTCACCCTCCGTGAAGAAATGATTCAATTTCGGATATTTTTTGAACTGAACATTCCCGCGGTTTGAAAGTCCTTCTTGCCATCGTGTATATTCATCTTTTACTGTTACTTGATAATCGCGTGCTCCTTGCAGAATGAGTAAAGGCTCTTTTCGTGATTTTGCCTCTTCAACTGGACGCCACCTAGAAACATCATACATAAAATGAGGTGACCCAAAATTGTAGCCAGCTGGAGGATGGTCAGGATTGAAAGTAGGATCCTGAATAATAACAGCCTGTCTTTTTAGTTCATCGATTTCTTCCTTTGGTTTCCCAAGGTATTGATACTGATCTATGGCAATGTCAGTCAAAGGGCGTGCAGGTGGTGCGAGTAAGATACTTCCTCGGACAAGTGAGGAAGGCGCTTTTCTCAGTATACGTGGCATTGTACCGGCTCCTTGACTATGTCCAAGAATGAAAATATTACTTGGATCAATGCCTTCTTGCTGCGCTGCTGATCTTGCTGCATATATGGCATCATCTGTAGTATCACGGTCTAACGTAACTGGTTCTGCACTCATCTTTAATGCATGTTCTAAGGTGCGTTTTTCGTAGCGCAACACTGCAATTCCGTTGGATGAAAGGCCCACTGCAATGTCTCGTAAGATTTTTGTTCCCAGATATGTGCTATCGCGATCATGGATGCCAGCACCATGAACAAGAACAACTACAGGTAGCTTTTCACCAGGCTTATGTTTCGGAACCGTTAATGTCGCTGGTAACGGATAGGTAGAATTTCCAATGACGATTTCACGTTCTTGATAGGAGTCAGGTTGATCATAGCTAGGATGCGGGATGGTATAAGATTCCTTGGGTGGTCTTTCTCCAATTTCATCTACTTTCCCGCCAGGTGTAAATTTAAGGAGTAGCGGTATGGTAGTTCCTTCTGTAACTGCTGGCATTTCCACCGTCTGATGGACCAAGTTTCGTTCTTTTATCACGGGGGTTCCCATGCTTTTTAACTCACTCCAGCCACTTTGTGTCCACCAGTTTTGTAATGTGGTTGCTGTAAACTTGGATTGAAAAGCAGCAGACGTCAACTGGAGTGCCTCTGCATACTTACCTTGCTGGAGATATTCAAAAAATAATGATGTACGCTCTGTTAAAGAAATTCGTTTCTTTTCTGCAGATTGCTCCTCACGTGTATCTGCGTGAATAGCTGTTGTAAGCGGGAAAGATGAAACACCTAAAGAAAAAAGTAGGGTAAAGGTAAGTACTGATTTTTGCATTTTCTTTTTTTTATTCATGTTTTAACCTCCAATATGTGATGGTAAAAAACAGGTATGATAATTAGGGTTCTGGTGCAAAAACTTCAAAATATTTGCAAGTAATCTCCAAGACTTGGACATACTGATATTATTACTCTAAAAAACCATAGATTTCTCCTTTTCCACATGCATATTAACCCCAGAAATAATCTTTCTTCCTTCACTTTATATTATGATTATACGAAACAAAGCTCTCGTTTTTCTTACTTGATACTTACAAATTCCTTAAGTGTATAAAATTTTTGTTTTTGGGATATCTTAAAACCTTAGCTTGATGGATATGCGATGCTACCCCAATATATACAAAAAGCAGCTAGCCAAAGCTAACTGCTCACTAACTTATAAAATTTCAGTAAAAGAATGTATTAATTTTGAAGTGTAAAAATAGAGAGAATGACTTCAACTATAGTTCCCTTATTCACTTCACTCGCAATAAATACCTTCCCCTGGTGTGTTTCAATAACTTTATAACACACCATTAATCCTAAGCCGATTCCCTCTTCTTTAATACTGTAAAAAGGTAAAAATAAAATTGCCAAAACTAGGTCTTGTTCGATTTGCCAAAAGTCGTGAAGTAAAGGGACGTATTTTAAATGCTACGGTTAGAAGGAACCCTTCTGGCAGATACTTTGTGTCCTTGTTAGCTGAAACAGAAGTGCAAGAACTTCCGAAAACACAATCTTCCATTGGAATGGATGTGGGACTAAAAGATTTCGCCATTTTGTCAGATGGAACAACCTATAAAAATCCGAAGTTTTTTCGATCATTAGAAGAGAAGTTGGCGAAAGCACAGCGTGTTCTTTCTAGAAGAATGAAAGGATCTTCTCGCTGGAATAAACAACGAGTAAAAGTAGCTAGAATTCATGAATACATGACAAATGCTAGAAAAGATTACTTGGACAAAATCTCAACTGAAATCATCAAAAACCA
>NZ_JAAMNK010000028.1:0-58345 GCF_011066025.1 Bacillus sp. EKM202B
TGTTTGTTTCGTTCAGTTTTCAAAGAACTACTTGGTCGCTCATTTGCGACTTCCTTATGTTAACATCTTCGTTTTTCAATGTCAACTAAGTTTTTCAATTTCTTTCTTGTCGTTTTCTGCGTTTCCGCATCAGCGACGTTTATTAATTTACCATATACTAATCATTAACGTCAACACTTTTTAATAAAAAATTCTTTTTCTTACATAACGAATACATTCTTCTGCGTTAGCAACTCTTCGAAATAAACAAAAAATGATTTTATATCTTTCTTCCATCGCTTTTTTTACAACCTCATGAATACGCTCATCTTCAAAATCAAATAAAAGTTCCTCTAACTCTCTCTTCAATATGTATTCCATTTCTTTTTTCTCTTCTTTCGTCAACATAAGCCCAAGCAAATCATCACCTCAATCATTCCTTACAGAGCAATACAAGTTCCGCTCATTTTTACTTATCAAAAACAAATCATCAAAATCCTATCATTCATTATATCCACCAATTACGATATTAATCCCTTGTTCTCTTTTTTATATTTAAAGCATATATGTAACTGAAAAGGATTGGACAAAGGGGCGTAATATTATGTTTTTCTTTTTTATTACGAGCAAAAGAACTTTTAAACACATTAGCTTAATAGTGATACTTTCCTTATTTACAGCATGGCTACTCTTTTTAAAAACATATTCACATGAATCTGCTTTTTCAACTGCTACAGGTCCTAAGGTAATTTACAAAGGAGATACTGCTAAAAAACAAGTTGCGTTCACGTTTGATATTAGTTGGGGAGACAAAAAAGCGATTCCAATCCTTGAGACACTCAAAGAAAGAGAAATTAAGAATGCAACCTTCTTCCTTTCTGCTGCATGGGCCGAAAGACACCCCGATATCGTCGAACGTATCATGAAAGATGGACATGAAATCGGTAGTATGGGTTATAATTACACGTCTTACACTTCTCTAGAGCCAAATGAAATAAGAAGAGATCTTTTACGAGCCCAAGATGTTTTTACGAAACTTGGCGTAAAACAAGTCAAGCTATTGCGTCCACCTAGTGGTGAATTCAACAAAGCAACTCTTAAAATCGCAGAATCGCTCGGATACACTGTCGTTCATTGGAGTAATAATTCAAATGATTGGAAAAATCCAGGTGTAAATACTATCGTTTCCACTGTCTCTAATAATTTGAAGGGTGGAGATATTGTCTTATTACACGCATCTGATTCTGCTCTTCAAACAAATAAAGCTTTACCGCTACTTCTACAAAAGTTAAAGAGTGACGGATATCAACAAATATCCGTATCACAACTCATTTCCAACACAAGTACGAAAAGTGAAGATGTGAAGTAGTTTCTTTTCTGCTACCCTTTACACATAAATAGCTCTATTACCTTATCGAAAGGTAATAGAGCTATTTCCATCTCACTATTTCTCGTAGTATAACTATCGCTGCGTAAAAATTCAAAAGTACTTTTCAATTAAGCAGCTTTACTCGTTTTTCCGATTAAACGATGTAATATAAGTAACTGATATGCATTACATAATAAAAGTGGTATAACCATTAAATATAACCAATCTGTATCATTAATCCTTAGTGCTGGCACCCATTCAAGAATTGTTACAACAACCATAAAGAACAGGGCAGGCACAAATGCTTTTTTATTTGTTTCTTTACTTTTTATATAAGCAACAATCGCTCCAAACACAAATAATATTCCAGCAACAAGTATGTTATTCCCTAATGAAACTTCTCCATTTGCAATGAGTACAGATCTTAAATACACAAAATCGAATAAAACGAATGCAATAAAGAAGAGCTGGACTACATTCCATAAAGATGACGATCGGAACATACCTAGTCCAAAACGATGAATCGTTAAATAGGCAAAGAATCCCATTTGACTTATAACACTAAAAATAAACCCTACACCCATCAACCAGAAAGAAACTGCTAGAATCTCCTTTGCGTCGAAATTTTGAAAAAATTTATCGTACTTGTCCCACTCCAAAACAAACCCAATAATAACCGTGCTGACTCCACCAAGAAACAACGTCGTTAAAAATAGTCGTACCCACTTGCGGCTATTCACAACACATCCCCCATTATCCTTATATTTCTAATTAAATTGTATCAATGACAATTTCAAAAAGCTAGCCATGTTCATGTATAAATTCCTTAAAGATATTTATATTAAAAAGAGAGAACTGTGTTGAAAGGAGTTCCAACTTATGAAACGGATACTACTCGTTTTCGTTTCTTCTTTTCTACTTATTGCACTTGTAGCATGTGCACAAGGAAAAGAAACGAAATCCGAATTAGATTACGATCAAACAAAGAAAATGATTGTTGATATTTTAAAAACTGATCAAGGTAAGAAGGCCATTCAAGATGTATTAACTGATGAAAAAATGAAACAAGCACTCATACTAGATGAAACAGTAGTAAAGAAAACGATTGAAGATGCAATGGTATCCGACAAAGGGCAGCAATTCTGGGAAAAGCTCTTTAAAGACCCTGAGTTCTCATCGAAATTCGCTAAAAGTATGGGGAAAGAACAAACAAATTTAATGAAAACCTTACTAAAAGACCCTGAATACCAAGCAGGCGTTATAGAGATCATGAAAAACCCTGAAGTAGAAAAAATGATGTTGCAAACAATGAAGAGTAAAGAATACCGTCAATATTTACAACAAGTACTAACAGAAACTACTGAAAGCCCACTCTTCCAAGCTAAGATGATTGATATTATTAGTAAAGGTGTGCAAAAGGCTGAAAAAGGTGGCTCTGATAAAAAAGATGCAGGTGGCGAAGGTGGCTCCCAAAGCGGGAGTAAGGAACAACAGTAAAAAATAATAACTATAATAGTGAGTGGACAATATATATCGTCCACTCATTATTATTTTATTTTTGCGCGACAGCTGTTTTATCAATTACTGTTTCAGCTATCGTGCGATAAATAATCCCCGTTGTATGCGTATCTTCATATACTGAAGGAGCGAAGTCTTCTTTATTCCAATCAGGTTGTTGAAGTGGAATGCGGCCTATTACATCTGTTTGTAATTCGGCAGCTAATTTATCTCCTCCACCTCTTCCAAATACATACTCCTTCTCACCAGTTACTTTACTTTCAAAATACGCCATATTTTCAACGACACCAAGAATACTGTGTTCAGTGCGCAAAGCCATCGCTCCAGCACGCGCTGCTACAAATGCCGCTGTTGGATGAGGCGTCGTTACTATAATCTCTTTACAAGCCGGCAACATGGAATGCAAGTCTAGCGCAACATCACCTGTACCTGGCGGTAAATCTAATACTAAGTAATCTAAATCACCCCATTCTACTTCTGTGAAGAAATGATTTAACATTTTCCCAAGCATAGGTCCTCTCCAAATAACCGGTGCATTATCTTCCACAAAGAATCCCATTGAGATTACTTTTACACCTAGACGCTCCACTGGGATTATTTTATCTCCTCTTACAATAGGACGTTTTTCTATCCCCATCATATCAGGTACACTAAAACCGTAAATATCCGCATCAATGATACCAACTTTTTTCCCTAGACGAGCTAAAGCAATGGCAAGGTTAACGGAGACTGTTGATTTTCCCACTCCACCTTTTCCACTCGCAACTGCTAAAAATGTCGTTTTTGAATTCGGTGACAATAAAGATTCAATTTGCTCTTCTTCTTGCGGTGGTACAAACTGAGCTAATTCCTCTTCTGTAAATTCTGCAAAACGAAGTCCAACTGTTGCTGCCCCAAGTTCCTTCACTAACTTTACGATGCCCGACTGCAACTGCATTTGTTCCGCAGTACCTGTTTTTACAATTGCAATTTTAACACTCACATGTTCCTTCTCCGGCTTGACTGTTACCTCTTTAATTGCATTTGTTTCTTTTAACGTTTTATGTAAAAACGGATCTACAATCCCTTCTAACGCTTCCACTACTTGCTCTTTCGTTACCATAATTAGCCCAGCCCCCTGTATGAAAAATAACGTAATGTTAATTGAATTTATCTCTCTTTACCCTTGAAATAAATGCGTTTACATTTTCAGTATAACATATTTTCCGAAAACTTCGTTAACGAGAGAAACTCAAAAAATCCCCCTTATTCTGGAGGATTTCCTTTTTCCGTGAAATAACGCAATATACCTCGATATACGGCAGCCGCTACCTTTTGCTGATATTTTTCCGAATTTAACATATACCTTTCGTTCACATTCGATAAAAATCCAGCTTCAATTAAAGCGCCTGGTGTTTTCGCATACTTTAATAAATACACATGAGAAATCGTTTTAGCAGAACGGTTCGTATTTTCTAAACTCGTTCTCAATTCAGCTTGTATAAACTTCGCAGCACGTTCATTTTCAGTTAAAGAACGATAGTAGAACGTTTGTGCTCCTTTAGAACCACTACTAGTTAATGCATTTAAATGAATACTTGCAAAGAAATCGACATCTGGCTTATTAATAATCTCCACACGTCTTCTTAAATCCTCTGCTTTACGTCTACTGTACGACTTTGTATCTTTGTTAGCTAAATCATAATCTCCTTCACGTGTCAAAATAACTAATGCACCTTGCTCTTGCAAATAATCTTGCACTTTTTTTGTAATTTCAAGAGTTATGTCTTTTTCTATAATATCCTTTCCACCAACAGCTCCTCCGTCTGGTCCACCATGCCCTGCGTCTAATACAATTACTTTCCCTGATAAGGGTAAATTCCACGCTCGCCACGATTTTGTAATTTGAAATTCTTGTTTGACTAAAAAAAACAAAACAACCGCAGCGAGCGCAAAAGAGATAATTCGAATTCTCTTCATACCTTTCCTCCTCCAGCTAGTCCCTCTAATTACTTATATGGGACAAGAGGAAAGTTTATGCTTGTCTTAATGTAGCTTTAAACGATATCTTCTTTCACCTTTTTCATATCCTTCCTGCCACCACAATCCGATAAACTGCTGACAAGATTCAAAAAGTAATTCCTCATCTTTTAACTTAATTTCTCGTATAGTCATACTCGTTAAAAATTGAAATAGTGTTTCCGTTAATTGTTGCTCTTCTTCTAAAGCCCTATATTTCACATCAAAGAACGATTCGCCATAATAACCAAACTTACTGTATCTCGCTCCTAATAAATAAGATTCTATTCCTAGTTCAATACAGTAATCTTCATACTGACGATGAAGCTCTTGCATCTGAAAGGCATCACGAATATTTGAACGCAACGTTTTTAATGATAATTCTCGTAGCATCTTCCGCTCGTATTTTAATTGCTTTTCTTTTTGTTTTTCTTTTAAGCTGACAATGACATTCATAGTACTTATAAAACCTCCCTAATACGTATTAGTCTAAACTTCTAAAGAAGAAGCATACGCGGGACGGTAGCACTAAAATATTCCAAACTTCAAAAATAAATAAGAGGAATTAAACATAAAAAAACCCCAACCAAAATGGTTGAGGTTTGTAGTTCGCAAAAATTAACGTTTTGAGAACTGAGGTGCACGACGTGCGCCTTTAAGACCGTATTTTTTACGCTCTTTCATACGTGCGTCACGAGTTAATAGACCTGCACGTTTTAGTGTTAGACGGTATTCTGGATCAGCTTTTAATAAAGCGCGAGAAATACCGTGACGAATAGCACCAGCTTGACCAGTGTATCCACCACCATTTACGTTTACAAGTACATCGTAGTTACCTAAAGTTTCTGTTGCAACTAGAGGTTGTTTAACTACTTCACGTAATGCAGCAAATGGGATATAGTTTTCAAAATCACGACCGTTAATGATAACGCGTCCTTCGCCTGGAACTAGGCGTACGCGCGCTACTGAACTCTTACGACGTCCAGTGCCATAGTATTGAACCTGTGCCAAAGTAAGCCCTCCTTTAATTAATTATCCGCGAAGTTCGTAAACTTCTGGTTTTTGTGCTTGGTGTGGATGCTCTGCTCCAGCATACACGTTTAATTTCTTAGATACTTGACGTCCTAAACGTCCTTTTGGAAGCATCCCTTTAATTGCAAGCTCTAACATTTGTACAGGGTAGTTTGTACGCATTTCTAGAGCTGTTCTTTGCTTAAGTCCACCTGGGTGGTTAGTGTGACGGTAGTAAATTTTATCGTTTAATTTATTACCTGTTAAATGAATTTTCTCAGCGTTAATAATAATTACATGATCACCCGTGTCAACGTGTGGTGTAAATGTAGGTTTGTTTTTACCACGTAAAATGGATGCTACTTCAGTAGATAGGCGACCTAAAGTTTGACCTTCAGCATCAACCACATACCATTTACGCTCAACTTCGTTAGCTTTTGCCATAAAAGTCGTACGCATGTGTTTCCCTCCTCGTTATCTTTTCCATAGAAAAAATCTATTGTTTATCTTAAACACGATTTCCTTCCGGGGCTAATCGTGGTTTTAGAAACAATACCATATGTTATGATATACTTTTGAGTTTCTAATGTCAAGCAAATGTTACACCAGGATTAGTTGTTATAGTTTACTTGCCATAAGTAAAGTCCATGACCTGGAGCCATCTTTCCAGCAAACTGGCGATTTTGTTTTGCTAAAATCTCTGGAATGCTATCAGGATCAAGCTTTCCTTGCCCTACGTTAAGTAACGTACCAACAATAATTCTGACCATATTATATAAAAATCCATTACCTACAAAACGAAAAATTAATTCATCATCTTGCTCAATTAACTCGATTTCAAAAATTGTTCGCACTTTATCTTTTTTGTCAGTTTTTGCCGAACAAAAAGAAGTGAAATCATGCGTTCCAATAAAATAAGGAATCGCTTTTCTTATAGAGTTTATTTCAAGCGGATATGGATATTGATATACGTAATTTCTACGGAATACATCCGCAGTCTTTGATAATAATACACGATAACGATATTCTTTTCTCTCAACACCGTAACGTGCATGAAATTCTTCTGTTTTCTTCTCTACTTGCCTGATAACAATATCATCTGGCAACATTGTGTTTAAAGCATTATTCCATTGCCACTCTTCAAGAGACAAAGGTGTATCAAAGTGTATGACTTGTCCTTTCGCATGAACGGTAGAATCCGTTCTGCCTGATGCCTGAACACGAACAAGTTCACCCTTATGCAATTTCTGTAATGCCTTCTCTATTTCTTGTTGAACAGTACGATGCTGTGGTTGAATTTGGTAACCACAAAAATGCATGCCATCATATGCAACTGTACATTTTATTCTTTCCATCTTTCCGTTCTCCATTACAATCGCAACCATACTAAAATACAAGCTAGACAAAGTAAACTTATAATTGTTACTGTATCGCTCATTTTCCAGCGTAGTTGCCTAAATTTAGTTCGTCCTTCACCATTTCGATATCCACGTGCTTCCATCGCAATTGCTAAATCCTCAGCACGCTTAAAAGCACTAATAAAAAGTGGAACGAGTAGTGAAATAATTGCCTTCATCCTATCTTTTATCGGACCTCCAGCAAAATCAATACCACGTGACGCTTGTGCTTTCATAATTTTACTCGTTTCATCCATTAATGTCGGAATAAAACGAAGAGAAATAGACATCATTAATGCGATTTCATGAACAGGAACCTTTATACGCTTCAACGGCTTTAATAACGTCTCCAAACCATCTGTAATCTCAATAGGTGTCGTTGTTAACGTTAATAATGTCGTCATTAAAATAATAACAAAGAATCGTATAGAAATGTATATCCCTTGCTCTAATCCCTTTTCATGTATTGAAAACCAACCAAGCTGGAATAGTACATCCCCTTCTTTAGTTGTGAAGATATGCAGGAAAAATGTAAAAAGAAAAATCCATAAAATTGGTTTTAAGCCCGAAAGTACATAACGAATCGGCACTTTTGCAAAAAATAAAGCAATGAGTGCATATAAAAATAAAAATCCATATGAAATCGCATTATTTGCTAAGAAAACAACAAATACATATAAAAAGACAATCAACAGCTTCGTACGAGGATCAAGTTGATGAATGAGTGACTTACCTGGAATGTATCTCCCAATAATCAACTGCTGCATGATTCATGACCACCTTTTCGTAACACCTGTACAACTTCATGAGTAAGATCCTCTAAAGATAAGGTAGCCTTTGGAATTGAAATACCAAACTTCTCTTCAATTGCACGTTTATACTTTAAAGACATCGGAAGGTCCACACCAATTTGTTCTAGTTCATCAGCATGTGAAAATACTTCCTCTGCACTTCCTTGCAAAAAGACCGTTCCTTTATGCATGACCACAATTTGATCTGCATACTTAGCGGCATCCTCCATATTATGGGTAACAAGAATGACTGTAAGCCCCTGCTCCTTATGCAAACTATAAAACATCTCCATAAGCTCGTGCTGTCCTTTCGGATCAAGCCCCGCTGTAGGTTCATCTAATACAAGTACTTCGGGTTCCATCGCAAGTACGCCCGCTATTGCAACACGCCTCATTTGCCCACCGCTTAATTCAAACGGAGAACGTGCTAATAACTCTATATCCAATCCAACAAGCTGAATGGCATCTTTTGCCTTTTGCTTTGCCACTTCTTCAGATAAACCGAAATTAGTAGGCCCAAAACAAATATCTTTCTCCACTGTTTCTTCAAATAACTGATGTTCTGGGAACTGAAAGACAACCCCTACTTTTTTTCGTAGTGGCTTAAGCTTCTTCTCTTTCTTCCCTGCTGAAATTAAATGTTCACCAATTTGAACCGTACCATTTGTCGGCTGCAATAAACCATTTAAATGTTGAATCATCGTCGACTTACCTGAACCAGTATGACCGATAATGGCATAATAGCCTCCACTTGGAAACGACACGTCTACATCATAAAGCGCGCGTCTTTCAAATGGAGTTTTATATTGATAACGATGTTCTACTTTTTGGAATGTAATCTCCAAAGTTCGTTCACCAAACTTTCCATTGTAAGATGCGTATTTTGCAAAAGAATTTCACTTCTTTTTAATAATTCTGCTATTTTTACTGAAAAAGGTACATCTAACCCAATTTCTTGGAGCATATGAGAGGACTTGAAAATTTGCTTTGGGGTCCCTTCCTCTAATATTTCTCCCTTGTTTAAAATAATGACACGGTCTGACTGTGCCGCTTCTTCTAAATCGTGCGTAATTGATAATACGGTAATACCTTTTTGATTAACAAGCTGTCTAACCGTTTCTACTACTTCACGTCTCCCTTGAGGGTCTAACATTGACGTTGCTTCATCTAGTATTAAAATAGATGGCTGAAGTGCTAAAACACCTGCTATTGCAACTCGCTGCTTTTGCCCACCAGATAACGAATGGGGCTCATCATTAAGAAAATCTTCCATACGGACAAGTCGCAGGGCTTGTTCTAATCTTTCTACCATCTGTTCCCTTGGCATTCCGATATTTTCTAAGCCAAATACAACGTCATCTTGTACTGTCGTTCCAACAAATTGATTATCTGGATTTTGAAATACCATTCCAATTTGTTTTCGAACATCCCATACCGTTTCTTCTGATAAAACCATTGTATCATTTACAGTAATTGTCCCTGATTCCGGCAAAAACAAACCATTCAATAATTTTGCAAGTGTAGATTTACCTGAACCATTTTGTCCGATAACAGATACCCATTCTCCTTCATATAAGGAAAACGAAACATCTTTTAATGCATACGAGGCTGCCCCAGGATATTGAAATGATACATTTTCTGTCCGAAGTTTCTCTTTTTTCAATACAAGGCACCCTTTCCTTCGCCAAGTTAGCCTTTTTTATATTTAAAAAAAAAGGGCCATGACCAGTTACTTGAAAAGAACTGTCCTGCCCTTTTAATTATCATTATACTAACTCGATAATTACCATTGGTGCTGCGTCTCCGCGACGTGGACCAATTTTTGCAATACGAGTGTATCCGCCTTGGCGCTCAGCATAGCGTGGAGCTACATCAGCGAATAATTTTTGAAGTGCATCTTGACCAGTCTCAGCGTTAGCAACTTCATTGCGAATGAAAGCTGCTGCTTGACGACGAGCGTGAAGATCTCCGCGTTTACCTAAAGTGATCATTTTTTCCACTACAGAACGAAGTTCTTTTGCACGAGTTTCTGTCGTTTGGATGCGCTCGTTGATAATTAAATCAGTAGCTAAATCACGTAACATAGCTTTACGTTGCGCACTTGTACGGCCTAATTTTCTGTATGCCATTCGTAGTTCCCTCCTTTGTTGATGGGTTTAAATCCTCAGTCGTCTTTACGTAAACCTAAACCTAATTCCTCAAGTTTATGTTTAACTTCTTCTAAGGATTTACGTCCTAAGTTACGAACTTTCATCATATCTTCTTCTGTTTTGTTCGCAAGCTCTTGTACAGTATTAATTCCTGCACGTTTTAGGCAATTATAAGAACGAACAGAAAGATCTAGTTCTTCGATAGTCATCTCAAGAACTTTCTCTTTTTGATCTTCTTCCTTCTCGACCATAATCTCAGCATTTTGTGCTTCATCAGTTAAACCAACAAAGATATTTAAATGCTCAGTTAAGATTTTGGCCCCTAAAGAGATAGCTTCTTTTGGCCCGATGCTTCCATCCGTCCATACATCAAGCGTAAGCTTATCATAATTAGCCACTTGTCCGACACGTGTCTTTTCCACTTGGTAAGTTACACGTGATACTGGAGTATAAATAGAATCAATAGGAATTACTCCTATTGGTTGATCTTCGCTTTTATTTGCATCAGCTGGCGTATACCCACGGCCACGCTTTGCAGTTAAACGCACGCGGAAATGCGCATCCTTTGCTAACGTTGCAATGTGTAAATCTGGATTTAAGATTTCTACATCACTATCGTGAGTAATATCAGCAGCTGTGACAATACCTTCGCCCTGCACATCAATTTCCAACGTCTTCTCTTCTTCAGAGTAGATTTTAAGAGCTAACTTTTTCAAGTTTAAGATGATCGTCGTAACGTCTTCTACTACGCCCTCAACTGTTGAAAATTCATGTAATACGCCATCGATTTGGATAGCAGTAACAGCGGCACCAGGGAGTGAGGATAAAAGAATACGACGTAAGGAGTTACCCAAAGTAGTACCATATCCACGCTCAAGCGGTTCAATTACGAATTTACCATATTTAGCATCTTCGTTAAGTTCAACCGTTTCGATTTTCGGCTTTTCGATTTCAATCATTAACTAAACCCTCCTTCAAAACGTCGAAACCCCGGTTAAACAAAGGTATACCCCTTTGATTAACCGAAAGTCCCCCTTAGGCAGTTCCCGATTGTGCACAACAAGCGATGTTTCTGTACGAAATTTCTCGATAATGCATCATATCCATTATAGACAAAAGGGAAAATTCTATACAGAAAAATTACACACGACGACGTTTTGGTGGACGACATCCATTATGAGGAACTGGAGTAACATCTCTAATTGCTGTTACTTCTAGACCTGCAGCTTGAAGAGCACGAATTGCAGCTTCACGACCAGCACCAGGACCTTTAACAGTAACCTCTAAAGTTTTTAAACCGTGCTCCATTGCAACTTTAGCAGCAGCTTCAGCAGCCATTTGCGCAGCGAATGGAGTAGACTTACGAGATCCACGGAAACCAAGTGCACCAGCACTAGACCAAGAAAGTGCGTTACCATGAGTATCTGTAAGTGTTACGATTGTGTTGTTGAAAGTAGAACGAATATGAGCTATACCAGCTTCAATATTCTTTTTCACACGTTTTTTACGAGTGTTTGTTTTACGTGCCATTGTTAGTTCAACCTCCTTTACTTATTATTTCTTTTTATTTGCTACTGTACGACGTGGACCTTTACGTGTACGAGCATTGTTTTTAGAGTTTTGACCACGAACTGGTAAACCACGACGGTGACGAAGACCACGGTAAGAACCGATCTCCATTAGACGTTTAATGTTAAGAGATACTTCACGACGAAGGTCTCCCTCAACTTTAATGCTATCGATAACATCACGGATACGTCCTAGTTCGTCTTCCGTTAAATCACGAACTCGTGTTTCTGAAGAAATACCAGCTTCAGTAAGAATTTTTTCAGCAGTTGTGCGACCAATGCCGAATACGTAAGTTAAAGAAATAACAACGCGTTTGTCTCGAGGAATATCTACACCTGCGATACGTGCCATTCTGAATGCACCTCCTTCTGATTAACCTTGTTTTTGTTTATGTTTAGGGTTTTCACAAATAACCATTACTTTTCCACGTCTACGAATAACTTTACATTTTTCGCAGATTGGTTTAACTGACGGTCTTACTTTCATGTCTCGAACCTCCTTAAAGATTACGGAGTGCTATATTATTTAAAACGGTACGTAATACGACCACGATTTAAATCGTACGGAGATAATTCTACCGTAACTTTGTCTCCTGGTAAAATACGAATGAAGTTCATACGGATTTTACCAGAAACGTGAGCCAATACGACATGCCCATTCTCTAATTCTACTTTGAACATAGCATTTGGCAACGTTTCAAGAACGGTACCTTCGACTTCAATTACATCATCTTTAGCCATTCAATAGTTCTCCCTTCTTCAAATCAGTAACATTTTACACTGCTCTGAAATTCCGGAGAGCCAGCTACTTATAAAGTGGTAAGGATTTCGTATCCTGCTTCTGTAAGAGCAATCGTGTGCTCAAAATGGGCACACCATTTACCATCTACCGTTACCACTGTCCAGTCATCAGATAGTGTTTTTACATATCGTCTTCCTTGATTCACCATCGGCTCAACACAGATGACCATTCCCGGCTTTAATCTAGGGCCTCTATTTGGAGGACCATAGTGCGGGATTTGAGGGTCCTCATGTAAGTCTTGCCCGATTCCGTGACCAACATACTCCCTAACGATCGAGAATCCGTTCTCTTCAGCATGGGTTTGAACCGCATGTGAGATATTTGATAATCTTTCGCCTGGTTTTACTTGTTCTAAACCAAGATACAACGATTTTTCTGTGACATCAAGTAGCTTTTGAACAGATTCAGAAATGTTTCCAACTGGATACGTCCATGCAGAATCTCCATGGTACCCATTGTATTTCGCACCAATATCGATACTGATGATATCACCCTCTTCGAGCTTTCGCTTCCCTGGAATTCCGTGTACAAGCTCTTCATTTACAGAAGCACATATGCTCCCCGGAAATCCGTTGTATCCTTTAAAAGATGGCGTAGCACCATATTTTTGAATCGTCTTTTCCGCTATTTGATCGAGCTCTTTCGTTGTAATTCCTGGAGTAATATGCTGTTTCAACTCTTGATGAGTTAAAGCAACGATCCTGCCAGCTTCTCGCATGATTTCTATCTCGCGAGGAGTTTTGCAGATGATCATTACGCTAAGCCTCCGATGAGAACATCGATATCAGCAAATACTTTATTGATGTCTTGCTCACCATTAATGCTTTGCAAGTAACCAAGCTCCTCATAGAAATCAAGCAAAGGTTTTGTTTGCTTAATATTTACATCTAAACGATTTGCTACAGTTTCTTCATTGTCATCAGAGCGTTGATATAAATCGCCACCACATTTATCGCACACATCAGCGTTTGCTGGTGGATTGAATTCTAAGTGATAAGTCGCACCGCACTCTTTACAAATGCGACGGCCTGTAAGGCGTTTTAATAACAACCCTGAATCCACATTAATGTTTAAAACATAGTCGATTTTTTTGCCAAGATCTTTCATAATCTCTTCAAGAGCTGATGCTTGTGCAACAGTTCGTGGGAAACCATCTAATAAGAATCCTTTTACACAGTCTTCTTGACTTAAACGTTCACGAACGATTCCGATTGTAACTTCATCTGGAACAAGAGCACCTTTATCAATAAAAGATTTTGCTTGTAAACCCATTTCAGTTTCAGCCTTCATAGCTGCACGGAACATATCTCCTGTTGAGATGTGAGGGATGTTATACTTGGCAACAATCTGTTCGGCTTGTGTACCTTTACCAGCACCAGGAAGCCCCATTAAAATTAAGTTCATCCTTGTTCCCCCTCAGTACATGAGCATGTAGGGAAGACAAGCCTTCCCACTTACTCATTGCTTGATAAACCCTTTGTAATGGCGTTTTACCAGTTGGCTTTCTAGCTGCTTCATTGTTTCCAAAGCAACGCCGACAACGATTAACATACTCGTTCCACCGATCTGTGCAGATGGAGGAAGATTTCCCAATTTCGTAAAGATAACTGGTAAGATTGCAATCGCTGCTAGGAAAATTGATCCTACAAAGGTCAAACGATACAAGATTTTTGTTAAATATTGTTCCGTATTCTTACCCGGACGAATACCTGGAACATATCCACCTTGCTTATTTAGATTCTCTGACATTTGCTCTGGATTAACCTGAACAAATGCATAGAAATATGTGAAGGCTACAATGAGCGCAACATATATGATCATTCCCACTGGGTGAGAATAGTTAAAGTTTGCAATAATCCACTGCGATACATCATGTTTCGGGAAGAACTGTGCAATAGTTGGAGGTGTAATTAAGAATGAAACAGCAAAAATGACTGGAATAACACCCGCACTATTTACCTTAAGTGGTAAATGAGTGTTTTGTGCTCCAGCATGATTCCCATTCGCTCCTGTTACACGCTTCGCATATTGAATTGGGATCTTTCTAACAGCCTGTTGAATGAAAATAACACCAACAATAACCGCTAGCACAGCTAGTAAGATCAATACAACTTTAACGATACTCATGAACAATTGATCTCCGATATTTTGAAACTGTTGTTGATACACTTGAGATATAACACTTGGGATCGCTGCGGCAATACCACCAAAGATAAGGATGGAAATACCATTACCTACACCTTTAGCTGTAATCTGTTCACCTAACCACATTAAAAATGCAGTACCAGCAGTCAGTACCGTAGCAATGTATAAATAAGTGCTCCAACCAGGATTCAAAATTAATTGCCCACCTACCATACCGTTAAAACCGATTGACATACCAAACCCCTGAATAAACGCAAGAACAATTGTAAAGTAACGCGTGAATTGCGTTAGTTTACGACGGCCCATTTCACCTTGCTTCGACCATTCCGAAAATTTAGGAACAACATCCATCTGCAATAATTGCACGATGATGGATGCTGTAATATACGGCATGATTCCCATCGCGAAGATGGAGAAGTTTTTCAAGGCGCCACCGCCAAATGTATTTAGGATACCTAAGGCATTTAATTGATCTTGTGCTTTCAGTACGTCTCCATTTGTAAATGGCACTGGGATAAACGTGCCAATCCTGAATACGATTAACATCGCTAAAGTGAATAATATTTTACGTCTTATCTCAGCAACGCGCATAAAGTTGGAGATTGTACGAAACATTAGATCACCTCAACTGATCCGCCAGCTGCTTCAATTGCTTCTTTAGCACTTGAAGAGAACTTGTGCGCTTTAACAGTTAATTTTTTCTCTACTGCTCCGCTTGCAAGAATTTTAACACCGTCGTTTAACTTGCTGATAACGCCAGTTTCCAGCAATAATTCAGGTGTTACTTCTGTACCATCTTCAAAACGATTTAACGTTGATAAGTTTACAATAGTAAACTCTTTACGGTTAATGTTTGTGAAGCCGCGTTTTGGTAAACGACGGAATAATGGAGTTTGACCACCTTCGAAGCCAAGACGAACACCGCCACCAGAACGTGCGTTTTGTCCTTTATGACCTTTACCAGCAGTTTTACCGTTACCAGAACCGATACCACGACCGACACGGTTACGTACTTTACGAGAACCTTCTGCAGGTTTTAATTCATGAAGTTTCATTCCCAGGCACCTCCTTATATTAATGAGTTATCCTTAAGCTTCTTTTACAGTTATAAGGTGAGAAACTTTGTTGATCATACCAAGAATAGCAGGAGTTTCTTCCTTAACTACAGTTGAATTCAACTTTTTAAGACCTAAAGCTTCTACCGTCGCACGTTGATCTTGTGGACGACCAATTACACTACGAGTGAGGGTAATTTCTAACTTTTTCGCCATTTGTTTTCCCTCCTTAACCTAGTAGCTCTTCTACAGATTTACCGCGTAATTTTGCAACATCTTCAGCGCGCTTAAGTTCGCTTAATCCGTTCACAGTAGCGCGAATCATGTTGATTGGTGTGTTAGAACCAAGAGATTTCGAAAGAATATCTTGTACACCAGCTAATTCAAGTACCGCACGAACAGGTCCACCAGCAATAACACCAGTACCTTCAGCAGCAGGTTTTAAGAATACTTCACCAGCTCCAAAATGACCGTTGATTGTGTGTGGAATTGTTGTACCAACTAATGGTACAGCGATTAAGTTTTTCTTAGCGTCTTCGATAGCTTTGCGAATTGCGTCTGGTACCTCTTGTGCTTTACCAGTACCGAATCCAACATGACCGTTTTTATCGCCAACTACAACTAGTGCAGCAAAGCGGAAACGACGACCACCCTTAACAACTTTCGCGACACGATTTATCGTAACTACACGTTCTTCAAGTTCTAATTTACTTGGGTCAATGCGATGCATCAATTTTCCCTCCTTTGACCATTAAAATTGTAATCCAGCCTCACGAGCAGCTTCAGCTAGAGCTTTAACACGGCCATGGTATAAGTAACCACCGCGATCGAATACTACTTCTTTAACGCCTTTCTCTACAGCACGCTTAGCAACTGATTCTCCAACTTTCGTAGCAGCTTCAGTATTGCTAGTACCGTTAAGAGCAAGGTCTTTATCAAGAGTAGATGCACTTACTAACGTTACACCATTCACATCATCAATAACTTGAGCGTAAATATGTTGGTTAGAACGGAACACGTTTAAACGTGGACGTTCTGCAGTACCAGTAAGTTTAGCACGTACACGTGCATGTCTTTTCTTACGAGTCGCATTTTTATCAGCTTTAGTGATCATTCTTGTCACTCCTTTCTCTCACCTAACGGGTTTACTTAGCAGTTTTACCTTCTTTACGACGAACAACTTCGCCTTCGTAACGAATACCTTTACCTTTATATGGCTCAGGAGCACGTACAGCACGGATGTTAGCAGCAAATTCGCCAACACGTTGCTTGTCGATACCTTTAATTACGATTTTAGTTGGTGCAGGTACTTCAACTTCGATACCTGCTTCCGGAGTCATTTCTACTGGATGAGAATAACCTACGCTTAATACAAGTTTATCTCCTTGTTTTTGAGCACGGTAACCAACACCGACTAATTCAAGTCCGCGTGCGAAACCTGTAGTTACACCTTCAACCATGTTTCCGATTAAAGCACGAGTTGTACCGTGTAATGCACGGTGTTCCTTCTGTTCAGATGGACGCTCAACTGTTAGTGTATTTTCTTCAATTTTGATAGACATATCAGCATTGAATTTACGAGTTAATTCACCTTTAGGGCCTTTTACTGTTACAGTATTGTCTTCTGCAATTGTAATAGTAACACCTGCAGGGATTTCAAGAATCTTTTTACCAATACGAGACATGTGGTCACACCTCCGTTCGTTTTAAATATATATTACCAAACGTATGCTACTACTTCTCCACCAGTTTGTAATTGACGAGCATCTTTGTCTGTCATTACTCCCTTAGATGTAGAAACAAGAGCGATACCTAATCCGTTAAGTACACGTGGTACTTCATCAGCTTTAGCGTAAACGCGTAAGCCAGGTTTACTGATACGTTTTAATCCAGTGATTACACGTTCATTGTTTGCACCATATTTCAGGAAAATACGAAGGATACCTTGTTTGTTATCCTCGATGTATTCTACATCACGAATGAAACCTTCACGTTTTAAAAGTTCAGCGATCTCTTTTTTGATTTTAGAAGCAGGAACCTCTAATTTCTCATGACGTACCATGTTCGCATTACGGATGCGAGTAAGCATGTCTGCAATTGGATCTGTCATCACCATGTGTTTTACCTCCTTCCCATTTGTGGGTTTTACCAACTAGCTTTTTTAACACCAGGAATTTGACCTTTATATGCAAGTTCACGGAAACAAATACGGCAAAGTTTAAATTTGCGGTATACAGAATGCGGACGACCGCAGCGTTCGCAACGTGTATACTCTTGTACTTTAAACTTAGGAGTACGCTTTTGTTTCGCTATCATAGATTTTTTAGCCACGTTTTCGCCTCCTCTACTTAGCGTTGGCTTCCATTATTTTTGGAATGGCATACCGAATTGTGTTAAAAGTTCACGAGCTTCTTCATCAGTTTTCGCTGTAGTAACGATTACGATGTCCATACCGCGGACTTTGCTTACTTTATCATAATCGATCTCAGGGAAGATAAGTTGCTCTTTAACACCTAATGTGTAGTTCCCACGACCATCGAATGATTTCTTAGAAACACCACGGAAATCACGTACACGTGGTAAAGAAACTGACACTAATTTGTCGAAGAACTCATACATTTGCTCGCCGCGTAAAGTTACTTTCGCACCGATTGGCATACCTTCACGAAGACGGAAACCAGCGATTGATTTTTTAGCACGAGTTACAACAGGTTTTTGACCTGCGATTTGTGTTAATTCTTCTACTGCATTGTCTAAAGCTTTTGAGTTAGATACCGCGTCACCAACACCAGTGTTGATTACGATCTTTTCGATTTTCGGTACTTCCATCACAGATTTATAGTTAAACTTGCTCACTAGAGCAGGAGTAATTTCCTTTTGGAACTTCTCTTTAAGGCGATTCAATGAAGTGACCTCCTTTCTTAAGAAAATTATTTATCTAATAATTCACCAGATTTTTTTGCAATACGAACTTTTTTACCATCTTCTACTTTGAAGCCTACACGAGTAGGTTCACCTGTTTTCGGATCTAAAATCATAACGTTAGAAACGTGAATAGGTGCTTCTTTAGTAATAATTCCACCTTGTGGATTTAATTGAGATGGCTTAGAGTGCTTCTTAACGATATTGACACCCTCAACGATAACACGGTTTTGCTTTGGGAAAGCCACAAGGATAACGCCTTGTTTTCCTTTGTCTTTACCAGTGATTACCTGTACTTTATCACCTTTTTTTACATGCATCTTAATTCTGCACCTCCTTAGCAAGGCAATACCTTAAATTATAGAACTTCTGGAGCTAAAGAAACGATCTTCATGAAGTTGCTATCACGTAATTCACGAGCTACTGGTCCGAAGATACGAGTACCACGTGGGCTCTTATCGTCTTTAATGATAACCGCTGCGTTTTCATCAAATTTGATGTAAGAACCGTCCGGACGACGAGCTCCGCTCTTCGTACGTACTACTACTGCTTTAACAACGTCACCTTTTTTAACAACGCCACCTGGTGTTGCTTGTTTTACCGTAGCAACGATAATATCACCAATGTTAGCATATTTACGACCAGAGCCGCCTAATACTTTAATTGTTAAAAGTTCACGTGCACCAGAGTTGTCAGCAACTTTCAAACGAGATTCTTGTTGGATCATGTTATGAAACCTCCCTTCGGACTAAAAATTCCGATTCGTCTATTTAGATAATAACCGCTTCTTCAACGATTTCAACTAAACGGAAACGCTTAGTAGCAGAAAGCGGGCGAGTTTCCATGATTTTAACGATATCGCCAAGTTTCGCTTGGTTTTGCTCATCATGGGCTTTGTACTTCTTAGAATACTTAACACGTTTTCCGTACAAGGAATGAGTTTTGTAAGTTTCAACTAAAACTGTAATCGTTTTGTCCATTTTGTCAGACACTACACGACCAGTATAAACTTTGCGTTGGTTACGTTCGCTCACTATGCAAACCTCCCCTCAATTTATCGATTAATTCCGATCTCTCTTTCACGAACTACAGTTTTCATACGAGCAATTGCTTTACGCACTTCACGAATGCGAGTTGGATTCTCTAATTGTCCTGTAGCAAGTTGGAAGCGAAGATTAAACAACTCTTCCTTTAAAGCTTTAACTTTTGTTTCGATTTCGGCAGTGGTTAATTCACGAATATCATTAGTTTTCATTAGATTCACCACCATTTTCTTCACGTTTTACGAATTTACATTTCACAGGTAACTTGTGAGCTGCAAGACGTAATGCTTCGCGTGCTACCTCTTCAGATACACCCGCGATTTCGAACATAATTTTCCCAGGTTTTACTACTGCTACCCAGCCTTCTGGTGCCCCTTTACCGGAACCCATACGTACTTCTAGAGGTTTTGCAGTGTAAGGCTTAGAAGGGAAAATTTTAATCCATACTTTACCGCCACGTTTCATGTAACGAGTCATTGCACGACGAGCAGCTTCGATTTGACGGTTTGTAATCCATGAAGCAGCTTGTGCTTGTAAACCGAATTCACCGAAAGCAATTTCAGTTCCACCTTTTGCACGACCACGCATTTTACCACGATGCTCTCTACGATATTTTACGCGTTTTGGCATTAACATATTATTTTCCTCCTTCCTCAGAAGCTTTCTTTTTTGTAGGAAGGACTTCTCCACGGTAGATCCATACTTTTACGCCTAATTTACCGTATGTTGTATCAGCTTCAACTGCTGCATAGTCAATATCAGCGCGAAGTGTATGAAGTGGAACAGTTCCTTCACTGTAAGATTCTGCACGAGCGATATCAGCTCCGCCAAGACGACCAGAAACCTGTGTTTTAATACCTTTAGCACCTGCACGCATAGCACGTTGAATAACTTGCTTTTGTGCACGACGGAATGATACACGGTTTTCTAATTGACGAGCGATGTTTTCGCCTACTAATTTAGCGTTAAGATCAGCTCTCTTAACTTCTAAAATGTTGATGTGTACACGCTTGCCTGTTAATTGGTTAAGAGCTTTACGAAGTGCTTCAACTTCAGTACCACCTTTACCAATTACCATACCAGGTTTTGCAGTGTGAATTGTAACATTTACACGATTTGCTGCACGTTCGATTTCTACTTTAGCAACAGCAGAATCTTTTAAGCGTACAGTAATGTACTCACGGATTTTGATGTCTTCATGTAATAATGTAGCGTAATCTTTCTCAGCGAACCAACGAGATTCCCAGTCACGGATAACACCGACACGAAGACCAATTGGATTAACCTTTTGACCCATCGATTATCCCTCCTTCTTTTCTGATACCACAACTGTGATGTGGCTTGTGCGTTTGTTAATTTGGCTTGCACGACCCATTGCACGTGGACGGAAACGTTTCAACGTTGGACCTTCGTCAACGAAAACTTTTTCAACAACTAGGTTGTTAATATCCATCTCATAATTGTGCTCTGCATTTGCGATTGCAGATTTTAAAACTTTTTCTACAACTGGAGAAGCAGTTTTTGGTGTGTGGTTAAGGATAGCAATCGCTTCACCCACTTGCTTACCTCGGATTAAGTCTACTACTAAACGAACTTTACGAGGAGCAATACGAACTGTTCTCGCTACTGCTTTAGCTTGCATTGAAGTGCCTCCTCTCATTATCTTCTAGTTTTCTTATCGTCAGCAAGGTGACCTTTATACGTACGAGTTGGTGCGAATTCACCTAACTTATGGCCAACCATATCCTCAGTGATGTACACAGGTACGTGTTTACGACCATCATATACAGCGATTGTGTGTCCGATGAACTGAGGGAAGATTGTTGAACGGCGAGACCAAGTTTTAACAACTTGTTTTTGCTCAGATGCAACTAATTTTTCCATTTTGCTCATTAAGTGATCATCGACAAATGGTCCTTTTTTTAAGCTACGAGCCATTTTGGTGCCTCCCTTCGTGATTGGCGTACGGTTCTAGAAATGAACCGTACTACAATCCCATTATTTTTTACGACGACGAACGATAAATTTATCAGACGCTTTATTTTTCTTACGAGTCTTGAATCCAAGAGTTGGTTTACCCCATGGAGACATTGGAGACTTACGTCCGATTGGAGAACGTCCTTCACCACCACCGTGTGGGTGATCAACCGGGTTCATTACAGAACCACGAACTGTTGGGCGTTTACCTAACCAGCGAGAGCGACCTGCTTTACCGATTTTGATAAGTTCGTGTTGTTCGTTACCAACTTGACCGATTGAAGCGCGACAAGCAGATAATACAAGACGTACTTCACCAGAAGTTAAACGTACAAGTACGTATTTACCTTCTTTACCAAGTACTTGAGCAGATGTACCAGCAGAACGAACTAATTGTCCGCCACGACCAGGCTTAAGCTCGATGTTATGAACAACAGTACCTACTGGAATGTTGATTAATGGTAATGCGTTACCGATTTTAATGTCAGCTTCTGGGCCAGACATAACTTCCATACCTACTTCTAAAGATTTAGGAGCAAGAATGTAACGTTTTTCACCGTCAACGTAGTTAATTAATGCGATATTCGCAGAGCGGTTTGGATCGTATTCGATCGTAGCAACGCGTCCTGGAATTCCATCTTTGTTACGCTTAAAGTCGATGATACGGTATTGACGCTTATGTCCGCCACCTTGATGACGTACAGTAATTTTACCTTGGTTATTACGACCCGCCTTCTTGCTTAAAGGAGCAAGTAATGACTTTTCGGGTCTGTCAGTCGTGATTTCAGCGAAATCATTCGTAGTCATATTACGACGACCGTTAGTAGTTGGATTATACTTTTTAATTCCCATCTCAATTTCCCTCCTTCTTTAGTAAGAATTAAACGCCTTGGAAGATTTCGATTTCTTTGCTGTCAGCAGTTAGCTTAACGATTGCTTTACGACGACGGCTAGTAAAACCAGCGTGACGACCAACGCGTTTTGCTTTCGGCTTGTAGTTCATGATGTTCACTTTTTCTACTTTAACACCAAAGATCGCTTCAAGAGCATCTTTAACTTCTGTTTTATTAGATTTAACGTCCACATCGAACGTGTATTTTTTTTCAGCCATCATTTCCATAGAACGTTCAGTGATAACTGGGCGCTTAATGATATCACGAGGATCTCTCATTATGCAAGCACCTCCTCTACTTTTTCCACTGCCGCTTTTGTCATGATTAGCTTATCATGATGAAGCACGTCTAAAACGTTTACGCCATCAGCAGTGATTACTGTTACTCCAGGGATATTGCGAGCAGATAACTCTACAGATTCGTTTGCATCAGCAGTTACGATAAGAGCTTTCTTCTCAACAGTTAATCCTTTAAGTACTGCTAGCATATCTTTTGTTTTTGGTGCATTTAACACTAGGTCTTCAAGAACTACAATGTTGTTCTCAACTACTTTAGTAGCTAATGCAGATTTGATTGCTAAACGACGAACTTTCTTAGGAAGTTTGTACGCATAGCTTCTTGGTGTAGGTCCGAATACCGTACCACCACCACGCCATTGAGGAGAGCGGATAGACCCTTGACGAGCACGTCCAGTTCCTTTTTGACGCCATGGTTTACGACCACCACCGCGAACTTCAGAACGAGTTTTTACTTTGTGTGTACCTTGACGTAAAGATGCACGTTGCATCATTACAGCTTCGAAAAGTACAGCTTCATTTGGTTCGATACCGAAAATAGCTTCAGCTAATTCGATTTCACCAACCTGTGAACCAGTTTGGTTATATACAGTAACTTTTGGCATTGGAATTCCTCCTTCCTATTGTGAATTATTTGCTAACCTTCACAGCGCCTTGAACAACTACAAGAGATTTCTTAGCACCTGGAACGTTACCTTTTACTAGTAATAAGTTGCGCTCAGTGTCAACTTGAACGATTTCTAAGTTTTGGATAGTAACTTGGTCTCCACCCATACGTCCAGCAAGTTTTTTGCCTTTGAATACACGGTTCGGAGCAACTGGGCCCATTGAACCTGGACGACGGTGATAGCGAGAACCATGAGACATAGGTCCGCGAGATTGTCCGTGGCGTTTGATAACACCTTGGAAACCTTTACCTTTAGAAATTCCTGTTACGTCAACGATTTCACCTGCAGCGAAAACTTCAACTTTTACCTCTTGACCAACCTCTAATCCGTCCACGTCTGCATCGCGGATTTCGCGAATGAAGCGCTTAGGAGTTGTAGATGCTTTAGCAGTGTGGCCTTGTTCAGGTTTGTTAGTTAACTTTTCACGTTTATCTTCAAATCCTAACTGGATTGCATTGTAGCCATCAGTTTCAGTTGTTTTCTTTTGAAGAACAACGTTTGGATTAGCAGCGATAACTGTTACTGGGATTAACTCACCGTTCTCAGCAAATACTTGAGTCATACCGATCTTTCTTCCTAAGATTCCTTTGGTCATGAGTTACACCTCCTACATTTTTAAGTTATATAATTTATAGTTTGATTTCGATATCTACACCAGACGGTAAGTCTAAACGCATTAATGAATCTACTGTTTGTGGAGTAGGACTCACGATATCGATTAAACGTTTGTGTGTGCGCATTTCGAATTGCTCACGAGAATCTTTGTACTTATGAACAGCACGAAGAATTGTGTAAATAGTCTTCTCAGTTGGTAATGGGATCGGACCAGAAACTGTTGCCCCAGAACGCTTAGCTGTTTCTACAATTTTCTCAGCTGATTGATCAAGAATACGGTGATCATAAGCTTTTAAACGGATACGAATTTTTTCTTTTGCCATTATTTTCCCTCCTTCGTTCGCCTATTTCTAAAATAGACCTTCTCCATGGAAATTTCCCCACACCATGCCATGGCAAAGCGGCCGGGTGTGTCAGCAACCTTCCACTTCATCGCAGTCAAAGACCAACATTGTCTATTATACAATGTTATTCGTCTAGATGCAAGCATCTTTTTGTTTGCATCTGCTTTTCTCTACTTTTGCTATTATACATGGCACTTTAAAGAATTTCAAGTTTTCATCTAACAGAATTCATTTTACAGTTTCTGGGTTTTGTTTTGTTGGTTTTATATTACTATAGAAGAAACTCGTCAAAACATAAAAATATAATCTTACTCATTATATAAACACAAATAAAAACCCAAGGGATTCTCCCTTGGGTTTTTATATCAGTTAAGATTACTCAACGATAGTTGCAACTACGCCGTAACCTACTGTACGTCCACCTTCACGAATAGAGAATTTAGTTCCCTCTTCGATAGCGATTGGAGCGATAAGTTCGATAGTCATTTCGATGTTGTCACCAGGCATTACCATTTCAGTACCTTCTGGTAATTGGATGATACCAGTTACGTCAGTTGTACGGAAGTAGAACTGAGGACGGTAGTTAGCGAAGAATGGAGTGTGACGTCCACCTTCTTCTTTAGATAATACGAAAACTTCAGCTTTGAATTTAGCGTGTGCTTTTACAGAGCCAGTTTTAGCAAGAACTTGTCCACGTTGGATGTCTTCACGAGCAACCCCACGAAGAAGAGCACCGATGTTGTCTCCAGCTTGAGCTTGGTCAAGAAGTTTACGGAACATTTCTACACCAGTTACAGTTGTAGAAGCATTCTCTTCAGCAAGACCGATGATTTCTACTACGTCACCAACTTTAACGATTCCGCGCTCTACACGACCAGTTGCAACTGTACCACGACCTGTGATAGAGAATACATCCTCGATAGGCATTAAGAATGGTTTGTCAGTTTCACGTTCTGGAGTTGGGATGTAAGCATCAACTTCAGTCATTAATTCAATGATTTTTGCTTCCCAATCAGCTTCTCCTTGAAGAGCTTTAAGAGCAGAACCTTTGATTACAGGAATGTCGTCGCCTGGGAATCCGTATTCAGATAATAGGTCACGAACTTCCATTTCTACTAATTCTAATAATTCTTCGTCGTCTACCATGTCGCATTTGTTTAAGAATACAACGATGTAAGGTACACCTACTTGACGAGAAAGAAGGATGTGCTCACGTGTTTGAGGCATTGGGCCATCAGCAGCAGATACTACTAAGATACCGCCGTCCATTTGAGCAGCACCAGTGATCATGTTTTTAACATAGTCAGCGTGACCTGGGCAGTCAACGTGTGCATAGTGACGAGTTTCAGTTTCGTACTCAACGTGTGCAGTTGAGATTGTAATTCCGCGCTCTCTTTCTTCTGGAGCAGCGTCGATTTGATCGTATCCGCGTGCTTCAGCACCACCAGCTTTTGCAAGAACTGTAGTGATCGCAGCAGTTAATGTAGTTTTACCATGGTCAACGTGGCCGATTGTACCGATGTTAACATGGGGTTTAGAACGTTCGAATTTAGCTTTAGCCATTCTAAATTCCTCCTTAGTTTATATAGGTTATTTTATATTTAGACTAGAAAGCGAAACCAAAGCCTCACTTTCTAAGCTTACATAAGTAGTTATACTTGAACAATCGATAAAAATCAATTATTCACCTTTATTTTTTTTAATAATTTCTTCTGAAACAGACTTCGGTACTTCTTCATAATGATCAAATGTCATTGAGAATGTTCCGCGTCCTTGAGTGTTTGAACGTAATGCTGTCGCATAACCGAACATTTCAGAAAGTGGAACCATAGCGCGAACAACTTGTGCGTTACCGCGAGCTTCCATACCTTCTACACGTCCACGACGAGATGTTACGTCACCCATGATGTCTCCCATGTATTCTTCAGGAATTACAACTTCAACTTTCATCATTGGCTCAAGAATTACTGGGTTACATTTAGAAACCGCAGCTTTAAGTGCCATAGATGCAGCGATTTTGAACGCCATCTCAGATGAATCGACATCATGGTAAGAACCGTCAACTAATGCTGCTTTAATGTCAACTAGTGGGTAACCAGCTAGTACACCATTTTTAAGTGAGTCTTCAAGACCCGCTCCAACAGCTGGGATGTATTCACGTGGAACTACACCGCCGACGATTTTGTTTTCGAATTCAAATCCTTTACCTTCTTCGTTAGGTGCAAACTCAATCCAAACGTGACCGAATTGTCCACGTCCACCAGATTGACGAGCGAACTTACCTTCAACTTTCGCAGCAGCGCGGAAAGTTTCACGGTATGCTACCTGAGGAGCACCAACGTTTGCTTCAACTTTGAATTCACGGCGCATACGGTCAACGATGATGTCAAGGTGAAGTTCACCCATACCAGCGATGATTGTTTGGCCAGTTTCTTGGTCAGTGTGAGCACGGAATGTTGGATCTTCTTCAGAAAGCTTAGATAATGCTGTACCCATTTTATCTTGGTCAGCTTTAGATTTTGGTTCGATAGCTACAGAGATAACTGGCTCTGGGAATTCCATAGACTCAAGGATAACAAGGCTCTTCTCGTCACAAAGAGTATCACCAGTAGTAGTATCTTTTAAACCTACAGCAGCAGCGATGTCACCAGCGTAAACTGTTGAAATCTCTTCACGGCTGTTAGCGTGCATTTGTAGGATACGACCTACACGCTCACGCTTACCTTTAGTTGAGTTTTTCACGTATGATCCAGAGTTTAACACACCAGAGTACACACGGAAGAACGTTAACTTACCAACATAAGGGTCAGTCATGATTTTGAATGCTAAAGCTGCAAATGGTTCTTCATCGCTAGACTTACGTTCTACTTCTTCCTCTGTATCCGGAAGAGTACCTTTAATAGCAGGTACATCTAATGGAGATGGTAGGTAGTCGATAACTGCGTCTAACAGAATTTGAACACCTTTGTTTTTGAATGCAGAACCACAGATTACTGGGAAGAATTCTACAGAAGTTGTAGCCTTACGGATACCAGCTTTAAGCTCTTCTACAGTGATTTCTTCACCTTCTAGGTACTTCATCATCATTTCTTCATCAAGCTCAGCTACCGCTTCAATAAGCTTTCCACGGTATTCTTCAGCTAGTTCTTTGTGCTCTTCAGGAATTTCGACACGCTCGATGTCTGTTCCTAAATCGTTACCGTACATGTAAGCACACTCTTCAACAAGGTCAATGATACCATTGAACTCATCTTCAGCACCGATTGGTAACTGAATTGGATGTGCGTTTGCTTGTAAACGATCGTGGATTGTTCCTACAGAGTATAAGAAATCTGCACCGATCTTATCCATTTTGTTAACGAATACGATACGAGGAACACCGTAAGTAGTAGCCTGACGCCAAACAGTTTCTGTTTGTGGTTCTACACCAGATTGTGCATCAAGTACTGCTACCGCACCATCAAGTACGCGTAAAGAACGTTCTACTTCTACTGTGAAGTCTACGTGTCCTGGAGTGTCAATGATGTTTACACGGTGACCTTTCCATTGAGCTGTAGTTGCAGCAGAAGTAATTGTGATACCACGCTCTTGCTCTTGCTCCATCCAGTCCATCTGAGATGCACCTTCATGAGTTTCACCGATTTTATGAATACGTCCTGTGTAATACAGAATACGCTCAGTTGCTGTAGTTTTACCAGCATCGATGTGAGCCATGATACCAATATTACGAGTGTTTTCTAAAGAGAACTCTCTTGTCATTTGGTGTCTTGCTCCTTCCATATATGGATTGGATTTTTTTATTTTAAGTAGCAAAAAAGCCACTTTATATTGTTACATATGCCAGTGTCCAGTACCCTCATTATGTAAAACGAGCGCCCAACGAAAGGGAGAGGCATTCTCCCTCTCCACACTTCCATAAGCGACAAATAAAGCGGTTTATGCTTACATTTATTTTACGTTGAATCCTACCAACGGTAATGAGCAAATGCTTTGTTAGCTTCTGCCATTTTATGAGTGTCTTCACGTTTCTTAACAGATGCACCAGCGTTGTTAGCTGCATCTAAGATTTCGTAAGCTAGACGCTCTTCCATAGTTTTTTCACCACGAAGACGAGCATAGTTTACTAACCAGCGAAGACCTAAAGTTGTACGGCGTTCTGGACGAACCTCAACTGGAACTTGGTAGTTAGCACCACCAACACGACGAGCGCGTACTTCAAGAACAGGCATGATGTTCTTAAGAGCTTGCTCGAATACTTCCATTGGTTCTTTATCTGAACGTTCACGAACGATATCGAAAGCGTTATAAAGAATTGTTTGAGATTTACCTTTTTTACCGTCAACCATCATTTTGTTGATTAGGCGTGTTACAAGTTTAGAATTGTACATTGGATCAGGTAACACGTCACGTTTCGCAACAGGTCCTTTACGAGGCATATTGAGTTCCTCCTTTCATTATAAGTTTATTATTTTTTAGCAGGTTTTGGTCGCTTAGTACCATATTTAGAACGTCCTTGCATACGTTTGTCAACACCAGCTGTATCAAGCGCTCCACGAACGATGTGGTAACGTACCCCTGGTAAATCCTTTACTCGACCACCGCGAATTAATACTACGCTATGCTCTTGTAGGTTATGACCGATACCTGGGATGTAAGCTGTAACTTCAATACCGTTTGTTAAACGTACACGAGCGTATTTACGTAACGCTGAGTTAGGTTTCTTTGGAGTCATTGTACCAACACGAGTACATACACCACGTTTTTGAGGTGCAGAGATATCAGTTGATTTTTTCTTTAAAGAGTTAAAACCTTTGTTTAACGCAGGTGATTTAGATTTCCATACTTTATCAGTACGACCATTTCTCACTAATTGGTTAATAGTAGGCATTTGATTATCCTCCCTTCGCATGTTTGTATGACCACATATCCAGGTGGTTCATTATTAGTTGAAAACAAAGTTTTTGCAAGGAAGAGCAAATGCTCTCTCCTCACAAAAACAGTTTTAACTTATTATTCCTATTGCTGAAGCTCCCACTTGAATCCCCGAAACTTTTCCAAGCTTACGAACTGATTCAACTTTGGTTATGGGTATGTTATGTTGCAAAGCAGTGCGAATGATAATATGGGTTAACCGCACATCAGCATCTTCTGCAATAACAACTTCTTTAACTATACCATTTTTGATTGCTTCCAATGTTCGTTTATGACCAACGACTACATTTTCAGCATTTGACACTTTTTGATAAGACATATAAATATCCTCCAAAGCATCGTTCAGGAGCAACCTTGATTATAGTAACATTTTGACTCATACAATGTCAACTAGGATTAGATGTTTTTATACAAAATTTACGACGGAAAATTTTACTGTTCCACATAAATCTCATCGTTTTCTACATTCATGTCATCTTGTGTTGTTTTTACAAGATCCACTTTGCGATAACGATTCATACCTGTTCCAGCAGGAACAAGTTTACCGATAATAACGTTCTCTTTCAGTCCTAGAAGCTCATCACGTTTACCTTTAATTGCTGCATCAGTTAAGACACGAGTTGTTTCTTGGAATGATGCTGCAGATAAGAATGAATCAGTTTCAAGTGAAGCTTTTGTAATACCAAGTAGAACAGGTCTAGCCGTTGCTGGTTGTTTACCTTGCAGTAACACCTTCGCATTCGCATCAGTAAACTGATGGATATCTAGTAATGTTCCTGGTAATACATCTGTTTCACCTGCATCACTTACACGAACTTTACGTAGCATTTGACGTACCATTACCTCTACGTGTTTGTCACCAATTTCTACCCCTTGCATACGGTATACTTTTTGAACTTCACGTAATAAGTATTCTTGAACTGCCGTAATGTCCGTTACTTTTAGTAATTCTTTCGGATCAATAGAACCTTCTGTTAACTCTTTACCGTGGCTAATTGGCTGTCCTGGCGTTACTTTCAGACGAGCACCGTAAGGAATAGCATACGTACGAGCTTCAACCTCACCCTGTACAACTACTTCTTGGCGATCTTTAACATCGTTGATTGCTGCGATAACACCGTCGATTTCACTGATAACTGCCTGACCTTTCGGATTACGAGCTTCAAAGATCTCTTGGATACGAGGTAAACCTTGTGTGATATCATCACCGGCAACCCCACCTGTATGGAACGTACGCATCGTTAACTGTGTACCTGGCTCACCGATAGATTGAGCCGCGATAATACCTACCGCTTCTCCTACTTCTACGTCTGTACCAGTTGCTAAGTTACGACCGTAACACTTCTTACATACACCATGGCGAGTGTTACACGTAAACGCTGAACGAATGTTTACAGTTTCAACACCCGAATTTTCAACGATATGAGCGATATCTTCAGTAATTAATTGATTTTCAGCAACTAATACTTCACCTGTTTCAGGATGTTTTACAGTTTTTCTTGCAAAACGTCCAACAAGACGATCATATAATGACTCAATTACTTCATTACCCTCTTTAATCGCACCGATTAGTAAACCGCGATCTGTTCCACAATCATCTTCACGAACAATTACATCTTGTGCAACGTCTACAAGACGACGTGTTAAGTAACCAGAATCGGCAGTCTTAAGTGCTGTATCGGCAAGACCTTTACGAGCACCATGCGTAGAGATGAAGTACTCAAGTACTGTTAAACCTTCACGGAAACTTGATTTGATCGGAAGTTCAATGATACGACCAGATGGATTGGCCATCAGACCACGCATACCAGCAAGCTGAGTGAAGTTAGATGCGTTACCACGGGCACCGGAATCACTCATCATGAAGATTGGATTGCGTTTATTCAAGGACTTCATCAGTTTTCCTTGGATAACGTCTTTTGCATTACTCCAAATAGAGATAACACGATCGTAACGTTCTTCTTCCGTGATTAAACCGCGACGGAATTGTTTAATTACATTATCTACTTTTGCTTGTGCTTCGTGGAGAATTTCATCTTTTTCACCTAATACAAGAATGTCAGATACCCCAACTGTAATACCAGCTTTTGTAGAGTATTTAAATCCTAAGTTCTTCATACGGTCAAGCATGCGAGACGTCTCTGTAATTTTGAAACGCTTGAATACTTCCGCAATGATGTTACCAAGAATCTTCTTGCTAAATGGTGCCACTTCTTCGCGACTAGCAATAATTTCTTTAATGTTCGCACCTTTTTCAACGAAATATTCCGCTGGTGTTTCTTTTTCAAGGTTTGAGTTTGTTGGTTCGTTAATATAAGGGAACGACTCTGGTAAGATTTCGTTAAATATTAATTTACCAACTGTTGTTAATAGAAGCTTACCTTTTTGCTCTTCAGTAAACGTTACATTATTTACTGAACTTGCAGCAACTGCAACACGCGTGTGCAGATGTACATATCCATTTTGGTATGCAAGTATTGCTTCGTTGGCATCTTTGAAGACCATACCTTCACCGATTGCACCTTCACGCTCAAGTGTTAAGTAGTAGTTACCTAATACCATA
This sequence comes from Bacillus sp. EKM202B, assembly GCF_011066025.1. Classification (NCBI taxonomy): domain Bacteria; kingdom Bacillati; phylum Bacillota; class Bacilli; order Caryophanales; family Bacillaceae; genus Bacillus; species Bacillus sp. EKM202B. The sequence goes on from NZ_JAAMNK010000028.1 coordinate 32,037, forward strand.
TCCTGAGATGGAGTAACAACTGGTTTTCCGTCTTTTGGATTCAAGATGTTTTGTGCCGCTAACATAAGAATACGAGCTTCTGCTTGTGCTTCTGATGATAACGGAACGTGAACCGCCATTTGGTCACCGTCAAAGTCCGCGTTGTATGCAGTACATACAAGTGGGTGAAGACGGATTGCACGACCTTCTACTAGTGTAGGTTCAAACGCCTGGATACCAAGACGGTGAAGTGTTGGTGCGCGGTTTAGAAGTACTGGATGTTCTTTAATCACAGATTCTAAAACGTCCCAAACTTCAGGTTGTACACGCTCGATTTTACGTTTAGCACTCTTAATGTTGTGTGCTAAACCTTTTTCAACTAACTCTTTCATAACGAAAGGTTTGAACAGTTCAAGCGCCATTTCTTTCGGTAATCCACATTGGTACATCTTTAAGTTCGGTCCTACAACGATTACTGAACGACCAGAGTAGTCAACACGTTTACCTAATAAGTTTTGACGGAAACGTCCTTGTTTACCTTTAAGCATGTGAGATAGAGATTTTAATGGACGGTTACCTGGTCCAGTAACTGGACGGCCACGGCGACCATTATCGATTAATGCGTCTACAGCTTCTTGTAACATACGTTTTTCGTTTTGAACGATGATGCTTGGTGCACCTAAGTCCAATAGACGTTTTAAACGGTTGTTACGGTTAATTACACGACGGTACAAGTCGTTTAAATCAGAAGTAGCAAAACGTCCACCATCCAACTGTACCATTGGGCGTAGTTCTGGTGGGATAACTGGAAGAACATCTAGGATCATCCAAGATGGGTGATTTCCAGAGTTACGGAATGCTTCTAATACTTCTAGACGTTTAATAGCACGAGTACGGCGTTGTCCTTGTGCTGTTTTTAATTCTTCTTTTAAGAAGTCTACTTCTTTATCTAAATCGATATCTTGTAGTAGCTTTTTAATCGCTTCTGCACCCATAGCAGCTTGGAATGTGCTACCATATCGATCACGATATGCACGGTATTCTTTTTCAGAAAGTAATTGCTTCTTATCAAGTGGTGTATCTCCACTTTCTGTTACAACATAAGAAGCGAAATAAATTACTTCTTCAAGCGCGCGAGGGGACATGTCTAAGACAAGTCCCATGCGGCTCGGGATACCTTTGAAATACCAAATATGAGATACAGGAGCAGCTAATTCGATATGACCCATACGTTCACGACGAACTTTTGCACGCGTTACTTCAACGCCACATCGATCACAAACTACACCTTTATAACGTACACGTTTGTATTTTCCGCAATGACATTCCCAGTCCTTTTGTGGTCCGAAAATACGCTCACAGAACAAGCCATCTTTTTCAGGCTTTAACGTACGATAGTTAATTGTTTCTGGTTTCTTAACTTCACCGTATGACCAAGAACGAATCTTGTCAGGTGAAGCAAGTCCAATCTTCATATATTCAAAGTTATTTACATCTATCAAGGGGCCTACCTCCCTTTTAGTCTACAGGTTATCCCAATTATTCCTTAGTTGTCTCAACTTCGACATTCAATTTATCTGCTGATTGATGATCGTCGTCATCTTCTGTATCACGCATTTCGATTTCTTTATCGTCGCTAGACATCATTTTAACGTCCATACCTAAACTTTGCAGTTCTTTAATCAATACTTTGAATGATTCAGGAACGCCTGGTTCTGGAACATTTTCACCTTTAACAATTGCTTCATACGTCTTAACACGTCCGATAACATCATCAGACTTCACTGTTAAGATTTCTTGAAGAGTATAAGCAGCACCATAAGCTTCAAGTGCCCAAACCTCCATCTCACCGAAACGCTGTCCACCGAACTGAGCTTTACCTCCAAGAGGTTGCTGCGTTACAAGTGAGTATGGTCCAGTAGAACGAGCATGAAGTTTATCGTCAACCATGTGCGCAAGTTTGATCATATACATGACACCAACAGATACGCGGTTATCGAATGGTTCACCAGTACGTCCGTCATACAGGATTGTTTTCGCGTCATTTGCCATACCAGCTTCTTCAATTGTGCCCCATACATCTTCCTCACGAGCACCATCGAATACTGGTGTTGCAATGTGAATGCCAAGGTATCTTGCTGCCATACCAAGATGAAGCTCTAATACCTGACCGATATTCATACGAGATGGTACCCCTAATGGGTTTAACATGATATCGATTGGCGTACCATCTGGTAAGTAAGGCATATCTTCTTCTGGTAAAATACGAGAGATAACACCTTTGTTACCGTGACGTCCTGCCATCTTGTCACCTTCAGAAATTTTACGTTTTTGAACGATATACGCACGTACAAGTTGATTCACGCCCGGTGGCAATTCATCGCCATCTTCACGGTTGAATACTTTTACGTCTAAGATAATACCGCCACCACCATGTGGTACACGTAGTGATGTATCACGTACTTCACGTGCTTTTTCACCGAAGATTGCATGTAATAGACGTTCTTCTGCTGTTAGTTCTGTTACACCTTTAGGTGTTACTTTACCAACAAGTAGATCTCCATCTTTTACTTCAGCACCGACGCGAATAATACCACGCTCATCAAGGTTACGAAGTGCATCTTCTCCGACGTTTGGAATATCACGTGTAATTTCTTCTGGTCCAAGCTTCGTATCACGAGCTTCTGACTCATATTCTTCAATATGAATAGAAGTGTACACATCATCTTTTACAAGGCGCTCACTCATAATGATCGCATCCTCATAGTTATAACCGTCCCATGTCATGAAGCCAACAAGCACGTTACGTCCAAGTGCTAGTTCACCTAATTCCATAGAAGGACCATCCGCAAGGATTTCACCTTTTACAACTTCATTTCCAACACTTACGATTGGACGTTGGTTGTAGCAAGTTCCTTGGTTAGAACGAATGAATTTTTGCATTTTGTAGCGATCTAAGTCGCCTTTTACTGTTTGACCGTCAACTTCTACATAGCGACGTACCCAAACTTCACGTGCTTCTACGCGTTCAACAACACCAGGGTGTTTACAGATTACTGCAGCACCTGAGTCTTTTGCTGATACGTACTCCATACCTGTACCTACAATCGGTGATTCCGGATTCATTAACGGAACCGCCTGACGTTGCATGTTCGCTCCCATAAGTGCGCGGTTAGAGTCATCGTTTTCTAAGAACGGAATACAAGCTGTCGCTGCCGACACTACTTGCTTTGGAGATACATCCATATAGTCGATGCGTTCTTTATTTGTGACAATGTTTTCACCACGGAAACGAGCTACGATATCTTCATCAAGGAATTCTCCTTCTTCAGATAATTTCATATTCGCTTGGGCTACAACATAATTATCTTCTTCATCTGCTGTTAAATAATCAACCTGCCCTGTTACAAGACCAGTTTCTGGGTCAACACGACGGTATGGTGTTTCAATGAAACCAAACTCATTTACTTTCGCGAACGAAGATAATGAGTTAATCAAACCGATGTTTGGTCCCTCTGGTGTTTCAATCGGACACATACGACCGTAGTGAGAGTAGTGAACGTCACGCACTTCAAAGCCTGCGCGCTCACGCGTTAAACCACCGGGTCCTAATGCAGATAGTCTTCGTTTGTGAGTTAACTCTGCTAATGGGTTTGTTTGGTCCATGAACTGAGATAACTGAGAACTTCCGAAGAACTCTTTAATAGATGCAATAACAGGACGGATGTTAATTAACGCCTGTGGTGTAATTGCATTTGTATCTTGAATCGACATTCTCTCACGAACAACACGTTCCATACGAGAAAGACCGATACGGAATTGGTTTTGTAAAAGCTCTCCTACTGAACGTAAACGACGGTTTCCTAAGTGGTCGATATCGTCTGTGTCCCCTACTTTGTATAGTAGGTTGAAGAAGTAGCTGATAGAAGCAAGGATATCACCTGGTGTAATATGTTTTATATCACGAGTAATATTTGCATTACCAATTACGTTAATTACGCGTTCGCCTTCTGACTCAGGAGCATAAATCTTAATAGATTGCAGCTCAACATCGCCTGCTACCACTCCACCCATTGGTTTCGCTGTTTTGAATCCAATGTTTTTCTCTAAGTAAGGTAGAATGCGATCAAGCGTACGACGATCTAAGACTGTTCCTTCTGCCGCTAAAATTTCACCAGTTTCTGGATCCACCAGTGTTTCAGCTAAACGTTGGTTAAACAATCTATTTTTAATGTGTAGCTTTTTGTTGATCTTATAGCGACCTACATTTGCTAAGTCGTAGCGCTTCGGATCAAAGAAACGAGACACAAGTAAGCTCTTTGCATTTTCTACTGTTGGTGGTTCACCAGGGCGTAGACGCTCATAAATTTCAAGCAATGCTTTTTCTGTGCTATCTGTGTTGTCTTTTTCTAACGTGTTGCTTAAGTATTCGTTATCACCTAAAAGCTCGGTGATTTCTTGATCAGAGCCAAACCCTAATGCGCGTAACAAAACAGTTACAGGAAGTTTACGAGTACGGTCAATACGTACATATACAACATCCTTAGCATCTGTCTCATACTCTAACCAAGCCCCGCGGTTTGGAATTACAGTAGCAGTAAAACCACGTTTTCCGTTTTTATCCACTTTGCCACTATAGTATACGCTTGGAGAGCGAACTAACTGGGAAACGATAACACGTTCTGCACCGTTAATTACGAATGTTCCAGTCTCTGTCATGAGTGGGAAATCTCCCATGAACACATCTTGTTCTTTTACTTCACCAGTTTCCTTGTTGATTAGACGCACTTTTACACGAAGTGGTGCTGCATACGTCACATCACGCTCTTTGCATTCTTCTACAGAGTATTTAGGTTCACCTAAGCTGTAGTCGATAAATTCAAGCGATAGATTTCCCGTAAAGTCTTCGATCGGAGAAATGTCTTGGAACATTTCTCGCAAACCCTCATCAAGAAACCACTGATAAGAAGAGGTTTGAATTTCGATAAGATTTGGTAACTCTAATACTTCACTAATACGGGCATAACTTCTTCGTTGGCGGTGGCGTCCGTATTGAACTAGTTGACCTGTCAACTGCTTCACCCCTCAAATCATGAGTATTATAAATGCACAAAAAAATTTGTGCAAAATCACAAATAAATACAACTACTGCTATTAGCGTAGTTTTTTTCTCTTAAAGATAGATACGTTGAGTCTTTCTACCTGCTCAAAAAGAAAAATGGCTTCTTTAAGAAAACCATCATTCTGTTTCATAATCTGCTGATTTTACTATCTTTTCCAAGAGAAACAAAAATATACATCTTTTCTCAACGCAGAAAATCATATATTGGCATTGTATAATGTTAACATAGCCAAAAATAACCGTCAACGCTTTTTTGATTTTATGATATAATATCCTTTTTTCTTTTCTACAACTTCAACTTCAGAAAATACTTCTTCTAGTTTTTTTAGCGCAGATGGTGCACCTTGTTTCTTTTGAATAACAATCCACAATTCTCCACCTGAAACTAAATACTCTACAGCTTTTTCTAAAATCTCATGCACGATATCTTTACCAGCACGAATTGGAGGATTAGATAGAATAACAGCATACTTGCCATCTACATTTTCATAGACACTACTTTGCAAAATACGTACATTTTCAATTTTGTTATTAGCGGCATTTTCTTTTGCAAGCCCCAAGGCCCTTTCATTCACATCCACCATGTGAACTTCACGATCTTGAAACTCTTTCGCTAACGACAAACCGATTGGACCGTACCCACACCCTACGTCTAACACATTACCTTTAACATCTGGCATTTGAAACGCTTCAATTAAAAGACGAGAACCAAAGTCCACTTCGTTTTTCGAGAACACCCCATGGTCAGATAAAAAAGTAAATCGAGATTCACGAAGCGTAAATTCCCATCGTTTACGATCACTCTTACTAGAAGGGTCGTTAGAAAAATAATGGTCTGCCATATGGCCACCTCTTTTCTTTACAGTTAAAAAAAAAGCTCGCATGAGAGCGAGCTTTTTAAAGCATCAAAAGTTAATTACTTAACTTCTACAGCAGCGCCAACTTCTTCAAGTTTAGCTTTCATTTCTTCAGCTTCCTCTTTAGAAACGCCTTCTTTGATTGCTTTTGGAGTGTTGTCAACTAATTCTTTAGCTTCTTTTAAGCCAAGACCAGTGATTTCACGTACAGCTTTGATAACCTTGATTTTTTGAGCGCCAGCACTTGCAAGTACTACGTCAAATTCAGTTTTCTCAGCAGCAGCTTCACCAGCGCCACCAGCTACAGCTACAGGAGCAGCAGCAGTTACGCCGAATTCTTCCTCGATAGCTTTTACTAAGTCGTTAAGTTCTAATACAGTCATAGATTTAACTGCTTCAATGATTTGTTCTTTAGTCATTGTAAATATCCTCCCTTAAATAGGTTTGTATTGTTTTATAGATAACAAGTAATTATCTTTTAAAAAATTAAGCGCCTTGCTCTTCCTTTTGTTCTGCAACTGCTTTAGTAGCAAGTGCAAGGTTACGGATTGGAGCTTGAAGAACGCTAAGAAGCATAGAAAGTAAGCCTTCACGTGATGGAAGAGTAGCGATAGCTTTAACCTCATCAAGTGTTACAAGTTTACCTTCGATTACGCCCGCTTTAATTTCTAAAGCTTCATGTTTTGTAGCGAAGTCGTTTAATACTTTCGCAGGAGCAACTACATCCTCGTTACTGAACGCGATTGCGTTTGGTCCTGTTAAGAATTCGTTTAACTCAGCCATTTCAGCAGACTCTGCAGCACGACGAGTTAAAGAGTTTTTGTAAACTTTGAACTCAACGCCAGCTTCACGTAATTGCTTACGTAATTCTGTTGCTTCAGAAACTGTTAAACCACGGTAGTCAACAACGATTGTAGATTTACTAGCGCGAAGTTTGTCCGCGATTTCAGTTACAACTTGTTGTTTAGTTTCGATTACTTTGCTCATGTTATTACACCTCCTGTAGATTATATAGAAGATGTACCGAAAGTGCACTAAAAACCTCCATGCCCAACTTGTAGACATGGAGGCATATAGTCACAGAAAAAAAGATTCCGCTTCGTATATTAACACCTAGGTAGGAAATTAAGTCGAATGACACCTACTGTCTACGGTACACTATTTAAATTCACAACATAAATGATTATATTAAAACTTCTTTATGAAGTCAACTTCCAATTTTTACGCAAGTGTAGAAACGTCTACGCGTACGCCAGGTCCCATTGTAGAAGCAACAGTTGCATTCTTCATGTAAGTACCTTTTGCAGCAGCTGGCTTAGCTTTTTGTAGCGTGTCAGCAATTGTTTTGAAGTTTTCTACTAGTTTAGCATCTTCGAAAGATACTTTACCGATTGGAACGTGGATGTTACCAGCTTTATCAACGCGGTATTCAACTTTACCAGCTTTGATTTCGTTAACAGCTTTAGTTACATCGAAAGTAACTGTTCCAGTTTTAGGGTTTGGCATTAAACCTTTAGGTCCTAATACGCGACCAAGTTTACCAACTTCACCCATCATGTCAGGAGTTGCTACTACTACATCGAAGTCGAACCAACCTTGTTGGATTTTACCGATGTAATCAGCATCGCCTACGAATTCAGCGCCAGCAGCTTCAGCTTCTTTTGCTTTTTCGCCTTTAGCGAATACTAATACACGTTGTACTTTACCAGTACCGTGTGGAAGAACAACTGCGCCACGAATTTGTTGGTCAGCTTTCTTAGGGTCAACACCTAAACGGAATGCAGCTTCTACAGTTGCATCAAATTTAGCTGTGTTTGTTTTCTTTACTAATTCTACTGCTTCTGTTGCAGAGTAAGCAGTTGCACGATCAACAAGCTTCGCAGCTTCTACGTACTTTTTACCTCTTTTAGCCATTTTTATTTCCTCCTCGAATGTGGTTTTAGCGGAATAACCTCCCACGTTTACGCCTTTTTTCCAGGGATAACCTGAGGATGCGCGCCATCCTTTTATTTTAAAAAACGATAATCATTTACGATAATAAAGGTTGCGAATTGGAATTCCAGACCCGCAACCTTTTTTAAAAACAAATCGAATTAGTCTTCGATAACGATGCCCATACTGCGTGCAGTACCTTCAACCATACGCATTGCAGCTTCTACGCTAGCAGCGTTTAGGTCAGGCATTTTAGTTTCAGCGATTTCGCGTACTTTATCACGCTTAACAGTTGCCACTTTATTACGGTTTGGTTCACCAGAACCAGACTCAATACCAGCTACTTTCTTAAGAAGAACAGCAGCAGGAGGAGTTTTAGTAATGAAAGTGAATGAACGGTCCTCAAATACCGTAATTTCAACAGGGATGATAAGACCAGCTTGATCTGCTGTACGAGCGTTAAACTCTTTACAGAAGCCCATGATGTTAACACCTGCTTGTCCTAATGCTGGACCAACTGGTGGAGCTGGGTTAGCTTTACCTGCAGGAATTTGAAGCTTTACCATTTTAATTACCTTTTTAGCCACGAGACACACCTCCTTAAGTCCGTGATGTGGTCAATTGGACAGTGATTTGCCCTCCCACGTCATATTTTATCTGTAACGATAAAATCTTTCAAAAAACGTCTCCGATAACGAAGACGTACTGACTTAAAAGATATTATCACTTTTTACAATTCATTTCAAGTTTCATTTTATAATTTTTCAATTTGATGGAAGTCAAGTTCAACTGGAGTCTCGCGACCAAACATATCTACAAGCACACTCACTTTTTTCTTCTCCACATCAATTTCTTCAATAGCACCTGTATAATCTGCGAATGGTCCCTCATTTACACGTACTGTCTCATGAAGTTCAAAGTCGAAATCAACCACTTCATTGTCCATTCCCATATGCTTCATAATGGTAACAACTTCCTCTTCTAATAGAGGAGATGGTTTAGATCCAGAACCTGAAGAACCAACAAAACCTGTTACACCCGGTGTATTACGAACAACATACCAAGAGTCATCAGTCATGATTAGTTCCACTAACACGTAACCTGGGAACACTTTTCTTTTCATTATTTTTTCTTTACCATTTTTCATTTCTACTTCTACTTCTTCCGGGACAACAACACGGAAAATTTTATCTTGCATACCCATTGATTCTACACGTTTCTCTAGGTTTGCCTTTACTTTATTTTCATATCCAGAATAAGTATGGACAACATACCAACTTTTTTCCATTCATTTAGGACGAGCGTCCTTCCCTCCCTGACGTACATTTTTTTGCGCAAATGAAAAAACCCGTTCACCGGGCTTTTACACAGTTCTTATAAATAACATTATATCATGGATAAGTGCTTCTTATTCAAGAATTAACCAAGAATTAACCGAATTAAAGAAGAAATGCCCATATCAACTACTGCGAAGAAAATCGCAAAGAACACAACTGTAGCGATAACAGTCGCTGTTGAGCGGAGTAATTCATCTTTTTTAGGCCAACTTACTTTTTTCATTTCGCGACCTACATCGCCGAAAAAGTTCGTTAAACGCATCTGCGGGACCTCCAGTGTATTATTTATTTTGTTTCCTTGTGAACTGTATGCTTATTGCATGTTTTACAAAACTTCTTTATCTCAAGTCGCTCTACTGAGCTCGTATCTTTCATCGTAGAGTAGTTTCGATTTTTACACTCTTCACATGAGAGTACAACTTTTTTCCTCATTAGTTACACCAGCCTTGTAACATTATGTCCCTAAAAATGTATCATACAACAAAAGACAATGTCAATGTCATGACTCCCACTCTCGTTACAAAAAGAAAACAGGTGAATTAATTTACACCTGCGTTACTTTCTATGAATTTAAAGTTGTACTCTCTCTCATTTCCATATATCGTTCCAATTTCCTCTTCACCCGCTGTAAAGCGTTATCAATAGATTTCACATGTCTGTTTAACTGTTCCGAAATCTCTTGATAAGAGCGACCATCTAAGTATAAAGAAAGTACTTTTCTTTCTAAATCGCTTAATAATTCAGATATTTTAGACTCTATGTCGGTATATTCTTCTTGACTAATGATCATCTCTTCAGGATCAGTCACCTTCGCTTCGGAAATAACATCCAATAACGTTCGATCAGATTCCTCATCGTAAATCGGCTTATCTAAAGACACATACGAATTTAAAGGAATATGTTTTTGTCTTGTTGCTGTTTTAATAGCGGTAATAATTTGTCGAGTAATACACAGTTCAGCAAATGCTTTGAACGAAGACAGCTTGTCCTCTTTATAATCACGAATTGCTTTAAACAATCCAATCATACCTTCTTGAACAATATCTTCTCGATCGGCACCCACTAAGAAATAAGATCTTGATTTCGCGCGAACAAAGTTCTTATATTTATGAATTAAATATTCTAGAGCGTCAGTATTACCTTTTCGAACTAACTCAACGATTGCCTCATCCTCTAAATCACGAAATGTAACGTCGCCTACACTTACGAAGCCTGCTTCCACCTTGATCCCTCCGACCGCTATTTATTTAGCAATATTATACAGTAAAAAGACAAAGAGCGTCAATGCTTCAACGCTCTCCTCTTCTTAATTTTTCTAATTTTTCTGTAATATCCTCACTAAATATCTTTCGCATGGCAGGTTGCTTTTCTTTCGTGTCTTTTGTACGTCTTCTTACTTGTTGTTCCATCGCTTGTACTTCTAACTCTAATTCACGCGCAGATTTCCGAAGGGCACCTTGCGCAAATATAACCCATTGTTCCGTATAATCAGAAGTCGCAACATATATTTGTGTATTTATATTTCTAAGCTCAATCGCAAGTTTCTCTATCTTTTCGTCCGCAGTTTGATTTTTGCGCGTGAATATTACTTCCACACGCGATTGTTTCATCTTTTTTTCAATACCGTGGACTGTATAGGCATCAAAGACTATCATTACTTTCGTTCCTGTATATCCTTGATAATCCGCCATCTTATCAATAAGCGCGTCTCTTGATGATTGCAAATCTACATCCCGTAGTTTTTTCAAGTCTCCCCAAGCTCCGATAATGTTGTAACCGTCAACGATTAAAATATCGTTCATTTTTTATTTACCAATTTCGTGACGTTTACGATATACCTCATACATTAACAAACTTGCGGCTACTGAAGCATTTAAGGATGTAACTTTACCAACCATCGGTAAAGTAATTAAGAAATCACACTTTTCACCAATAATACGACTCATACCTTTTCCTTCACTACCAATTACTAATCCAATCGGCATTTTACCATCTAAATTACGGTAATCCGTTTTTCCTTTGGCATCTGTACCAGCAATCCAAAGTCCGCGTTCCTTCAATTCATCAATTGTGCGAGATAAGTTTGTTACGCGCGCAACTGGAATATATTCAATTGCTCCTGTTGATGCTTTCGCAACTGATGCTGTAAGTCCTACAGCCCTTCTTTTCGGAATAATAACCCCATGAGCTCCTGTGGCATCAGCAGTACGCATAATAGAACCTAGGTTATGCGGATCTTCAATTTCATCTAAGATTAAGAAGAATGGATCTTCATTACGTTTTTCTGCTACTTTGAATAAATCTTCTAATTCAGCATACTGGTATGCAGCTACTTGAGCAATTACACCTTGATGATTACCCTCAACTAATTGATCTAACTTCTTCTTTGGTGCATGTTGTAAAATAATCTTATTTTCTTTCGCTAATGCTAGTACAATCTGCACTTGCCCTTTGGCAGCACCTTCCGCGATCCAAATTTTATTAATATCTCTCCCTGATCGTAACGCTTCAATTACAGGGTTACGTCCGATAATATATTCACTACTCATGATGATGTGCCCCCTTCCTTTTCTTCTAAAACTGCAATTGCCTTATATACAATTTCGTCTAATCTTTCACGATTATTTAATAAGTGATGATAACCAATTAGCGCTTCAAAGGCTGTACTATGTCGATATGTTTGTACATCCGTATTTTTCGGAACGGTACCTGAATTTGCATTACGCCCTCTTCTTAATACCGCCTCTTCTTCCTCTGTCAAAAATGACGTCTCTAATAAATGATAAACAACTTTCGCCTGTGCTTTTGCCGAAACAAAGCTCGTCCCTAAGCGATGTAATTGATTAGGACGAACCTTTCCTTTTTGAAGGAGGTGATAGCGGATATATTGTTCATATACCGCATCACCCATATATGCTAACGCTAAGCTGTTTAATTGCTTTGCATCAATCATTCTTATCCTCTTTTCCATCTTGTACCTTGTGCGGTATCTTCTAAAATAATATTACGTTCTTTTAAATCATCGCGAATTTGATCAGATAATGCGAAATCACGATTTTTACGAGCTTCAATACGCTTTTGGATAAGCGCCTCAATTTCCTCATCAAGCAATTCTTCTTTTGCTAATTCTAATCCTAAAATATCGAATAATGTTTCAAGTTGTTTCACGTATGCTTCAATTACAACTTTAGAAGTATGTTCTTCTAATAAATATTGATTTGCGTGATTTGCTACATTATATAATTCAGTAATCGCATTAGCAGTATTGAAGTCATCATCCATTGCTTCTTCAAATGCAGCCTGGAATTTTTCCATCTCAGCTAACCATTTCTCATTATGATCTGTTAAATTCGCGCTACTTTCCATACGATGCTTTAAGTTACCGTAAGCTGTTTTAATTCTTTCTAGCCCGTTATTCGTACTTTGTAATAACTCTTCACTAAAGTTAATTGGATGACGGTAATGTACTGATAGCATAAAGAATCTAATTAACTGTGGATCATATTGCTTAATGATATCGTGAACTAAAATGAAGTTTCCAAGTGACTTAGACATCTTCTCATTATCAATATTAATATATCCATTATGCATCCAGTAACGTGCAAATGTTTTTCCAGTCAACGCCTCGGACTGCGCAATTTCATTTTCATGATGAGGAAATGCTAAGTCTTGACCACCAGCATGAATGTCAATTGTATCCCCTAAGTACTTACGTGCCATCGCTGAGCATTCAATATGCCACCCTGGACGTCCTTTCCCCCAAGGGCTTTCCCAGAAGATTTCTCCCTCTTTTGCAGCTTTCCATAAAGCAAAGTCAAGAGGGTCTTGTTTCTTTTCTCCTACTTCAATACGTGCACCATGACGTAAATCAGCGATTGGCTGATGCGATAATTTACCGTAACCTTCGAATTCTTTCGTTCTAAAGTACACATCACCTTCTGATTCATATGCATACCCTTTATTCACAAGTTCTTGAATAAATTCAATAATAATATCCATATTTTCTGTTACACGCGGATGAACTGTTGCATGTTTGCAACCTAGTGCGGTTACATCTTCAAAATATGCTTCAACGAAACGGTCAGCAATTGTCGGTACATCTTCACCTAATTCATTTGCTGCTTTAATTAATTTATCATCTACGTCAGTAAAGTTAGATACATACTGCACTTCGTACCCTTTGTATTCTAAATAACGGCGTACTGTATCGAACACCATAGGGGGTCTCGCATTCCCAATATGGATGTAGTTATATACTGTAGGACCGCAAACATACATCTTTACCTTATTTTCTTCTAATGGAATAAACTCTTCCTTTTGACGTGTTAGCGTATTATAAATGTGAATAGTCATTTTTATCCTTCCTTTCTACCTTTACTTCAAGTTGCTTTTTCAATTTATCAAGTTCTGCTTCCATAACCTTTAATTTATCAAAAATCGGATCCGGAAGATCGGAATGATTTAACTCTTGACCAATCTTCACTCCATTTTGAATAACGACTCGGCCAGGTATACCTACAACTGTAGAATGCGCAGGGACTTCTTTTAATACAACGGATCCTGCTCCAATTTTAGAATTCTCTCCAACAGTAATTGAGCCTAGTACTTTAGCACCTGTTGCAATTAATACATTATCCTGAATTGTAGGGTGCCTCTTTCCCTTTTCTTTTCCCGTACCACCTAATGTAACACCTTGATAAATTGTTACATTATCACCAATCTCACACGTTTCTCCAATTACAACCCCCATTCCATGGTCAATGAAAAAATGACGACCAATTGTTGCTCCTGGATGAATCTCAATGCCAGTAAAAAACCGACTAACTTGTGAAATCCAACGTGCAATAAAAAAGAAATTCTTTTTATAAAAAGCATGTGCAATTCGATGGGCCCAAACTGCATGTAATCCAGAGTAAGTCAAAATGACTTCGAAATAACTTCGTGCCGCTGGATCCTGTTCAAAAACGACTTCAATATCTTCCCGAAGCCTCTTAAACATCGATGTCCCCTCCCCTTTATGGGCTGCTTTTTCGAGTGAACTAACTCCCTTAACTCCCCACTTATCCTCTAAATCTTTATACAAGGAGATCAAACTTATACTTATACCGACTTTTACGGTATAAAAAAAGACGCCTCTGTCATATTGACAGAGACGCCTTTTAAGCGCGGTTCCACTCTGTTTAGGCTAATAAAAAAGCCTCAAACTCATCCATGATAACGGTGTACACCGCTTCTGCTTACTTTACGCCCTAAGACATTTCACGAAACAATTCGTTGTTCAGCAGAAGACTCGAAGGGGCATTTCAAAAATCCGCTTATAAACCACTTCCAGCCTAAAGGTGGTTCTCTCTGTAAAAAGCCTGATTTTCTACTTCTCCTTCTCGTCGCTTTTCCTTATTAGATTTTAAGTATACTTATTATATTTCTAAACCTAGAAAATGTTAACCAATTACTTTTTGAAGACGATTTAAAACTTTTTCTTTCCCAAGAAGTGCAATCGCATTAGGAAGCTCTGGACCATGTGTTTGACCAGTAGTAGCAACACGGATTGGCATAAATAAGTTTTTACCTTTATGCCCTGTTTCCTTTTGAACTGCTTTAATAGCTGCCTTAATCGCTGCAGGCTCCATCGCTTCTAGAGCTTCTATTTGACCAGCAAATGCACGAAGTACTTCAGGTACCTGTTCACCATTTAATACTTCTTGTCCTTCTTCTTCATAATCAACATGATCTTTAAAGAACATTTCAGAAAGCTCTACGATTTCAGCTCCGAAACTCATTTGGTCATGATATAAAGCAATTACATCACGAATCCAAGCTTGTTCTTGTTCACTTAAAGTTTCGCCCACACGTCCAGCTTTCACTAAATGCGGTAAACTTAACTCTACAACCGTATCTAAATCTTGCTTTTTCATATACTGGTTGTTCATCCATTTTAATTTTTGAGAATCAAATAATGCAGGTGATTTTGATAAACGAGCTGCATCGAAAATTTTGATGAACTCATCTTTAGAGAAGATCTCTTCTTCTCCTACCGGCGACCAACCTAGTAGTGCAATAAAGTTAAAGATTGCTTCTGGAAGATATCCTAGCTCTTTATATTGCTCAATAAATTGAATAATAGATTCATCACGTTTACTTAACTTTTTACGGCTTTCGTTAACAATTAGGGTCATATGACCGAATTGTGGGATGTCCCAACCGAAAGCTTCATAAATCATCATTTGTTTTGGCGTATTTGAAATATGATCATCGCCACGAAGCACATGTGTAATCTCCATTAAGTGATCATCTACTGCTACCGCAAAGTTATAAGTTGGAATTCCATCTTTTTTCACGATAACAAAATCACCGAAATCATTTGAATGGAATGCAACTTCATCTTTTACGATGTCTTTGAATGTGTAATCACGATCAGCTGGTACACGGAAACGAATACTTGGAATACGTCCCTCAGCTTCAAATTCTTTCATTTGTTCTTCAGTTAAATCACGATGGTTACCTGCATAACGAGGTGTTTCACCACGAGAAATTTGTCCTTCACGCTCTGCTTCCAGCTCTTCTTCTGTCATATAACATTTGTAAGCTAAACCACGCTCTAATAAATCTAGATATAATTTTTTATAAATATCTAAACGCTCTGTTTGACGATATGGTCCGAATTCACCACCAACATCAACACCTTCATCCCAGTCCATACCGAGCCATTTCAAGTATTTTAATTGGCTTTCTTCTCCACCTGCAACATTACGTTTTACATCAGTATCTTCAATACGAATAATAAACTTACCATCTTGATGACGAGCAAATAAATAATTAAATAATGCCGTACGCGCATTTCCGATATGTAAGTGTCCTGTTGGACTTGGCGCATAGCGCACTCTCACTTGCTTTTCCATAATTGGTACACCTTCCATTCTTAATGTCAACACATTCTATAATTGTACAACAAAAAAATGTGATTATCCATCTTACGAATTAAAAACCATTATTTTTTCTGTAATAATACCACTGCTTGAGAAGCAATTCCTTCTTCTCTACCTGTAAATCCTAATTTTTCTGTTGTTGTTGCCTTTACATTAATGTTATCTATAGACGTTTCTAACAGTTCACTAATACGTTTACGCATACTTTCAATATGCGGTGCCATTTTTGGCTTTTGAGCAATAATTGTACAATCTAGGTTTCCTAGCTCGTAACCTTGTTCGCGTACAAATTCCCAAACCTTTTGTAGTAATATAGCTGAATCTGCATCTTTAAAGGCAGGATCAGTATCAGGAAAATGCTTTCCAATATCTCCTGCTGCAATTGCTCCTAGACATGCGTCAGCAATCGTATGTAACAATACATCCGCATCTGAGTGACCGATTAATCCCTTCTCATGAGGAATTGTAATTCCGCCGATAATTAACGGTCTACCTTCCGCAAATTCATGTACATCAAAACCTTGTCCAATTCGAAACATTCTTTACATCCTCCTTGAGCTAAACTACTGAGCTTTATGACTCTATATTATATCGATATCCTTACAAAGAAAAGCCCGGCTATTGCCGAGCTTTCCTTTGTTATACACCATCACGGCTATTTTTTCTGAACATGAAGGAAACTTTCAGCAATTAGTAAATCCTCTGGAGTCGTCACTTTAATATTATAGTAACTCCCCTCTACTACACCTACTTGCTTACCAATGCGTTCTACGAGACTTGCATCATCTGTACCAAGAAAACAGCTCTGTTTTGCACTTCTATGAGCTTCTAACAAAAGCGAAACAGAGAACCCTTGCGGTGTTTGTACAGCCTTAAGCTGAGATCGTTCTACCGTTTCGACAACAACACCTTGCTCTACTTTCTTCACTGTATCCTTTACTGGCACTGCACAAATGGAAGCCCCATATTTTTCTGCTGCTGTTAATACATCTTGAATCACTTTATTCGTTACGAATGGGCGCGCTCCGTCATGCACAAGAACGTATTCCACATCACTTGCATGCTGAATCGCGTTATATACACTATCTTGTCTTTCAGCCCCACCTTGAATAAATTGCACCTGTTTTTCAATCGGATACTTCTGCATTAATTCTTCAAAATACGGGCGTTCCTCTTCGTTAATTGCCATAACAATACTTTTGCACGCCTTATCTCTTTCAAAAGCACGTAATGTATGCACGATAATCGGTACTTCATTTATAAGTAAGAACAACTTATTTTTGCCAGCACCCATCCGCTTTCCTTGACCGGCTGCCGGAATAATTAATGTATACATATTAATAATCCTCTACCTATAATGCTTTTTCTAATAATTTACGTTTTGCGAAAATCATACGACCAGCCGATGTTTGTAATACGCTAGTAACTAGTACATTAAGTTGCGAGCCTACATACTCTCTACCATCTTCTACTACAATCATCGTACCATCATCTAAGTACGCAACACCTTGGTTTTGCTCTTTACCATCTTTCACAACATAAACACTTAATTCTTCGCCAGGGAGTACAACTGGTTTAATTGCATTAGCTAAATCATTAATGTTTAACACCGTTACTCCTTGTAATTCAGAAACTTTATTTAAGTTAAAATCATTTGTTACTACAGTTCCACCGGTGATTTTAGCTAACTTTACAAGTTTGCTATCCACCTCTTGGATATCCTCGAAATCGCCTTCATAAATTTCTACCGGAATCGGCATCTCTTTTTGAATACGATTTAAAATGTCTAGTCCTCTGCGACCACGATTACGCTTTAAAGCATCGGAGGAGTCGGCAATATGCTGAAGCTCTTCTAATACGAATTGTGGAATTACAATTGTTCCTTCTAAAAACTTCGTTTGGCAAATATCAGCAATACGTCCATCAATAATTACACTCGTATCGAGAATTTTCCAATGAACCGTAGATTTTTCTACCTCTATCTCTTCGTTCTCACTATTGTTTTTCTTCTTACCTCCGCGTTGGGGTAATGTAAATAATCCTAGCAATTCATTCCTCTTTTTAAATCCTACTTGGAATCCTAAATATCCAAGTAAAAGAGTAAAGAACACTTGCAATACTGTGCTAATAACCGGAATTGTAAATTCACGAATTGGTATTAAAATTAAATATGCAACAATGAGACCAGAGATTAAACCTAATGTACCAAATAAAACATCTGCTACAGGCGCCTTTACAAGAGCCTCTTCAATATGCTTAATAAGTTGAACAATATAATCTACAAGCCAAAATGTTGTTAAAAATAAAATAATTGCACCAATAATTGCACGAACATACGATCCTTCCAATAAAGGAACAGCACCGATGTCTAATACATTAATAACTTTTGGGATTAAGTAAATCCCTAACGCTCCCCCAATTACTAGAAAGAAGAGCTGTACGATCCGTTTTAACATCCAACCACCTCCTACTCATTATTAACCATTGTTTCGCTAATCAAAACGCCGAATGCAAAAGCGGACGTGTTTTTTTATAAATAGTTTTATTTACCAATATATCATATCATATACCAAAAATGTTCTAGTGTCGTTATATTATGGAATCAATGTAATATTCTTAATTGTGTCTACTCATATAGAGATGCTCTTGAATTCTTTTTAAGCCTTCTCGTATTTTCTTCGCCCTTACTTCTCCAATTCCTTCCACATCATCCAATTCATGAATAGTCGCGCGACAAACACCTTGCAACGTTTTGAATCGATTAATTAAATTTTCAATGATAAGTGGCGGAACACGAGAGATTTTGCTTGTGATTCGATATCCCCTTGGCGTCACACTTTCTTCTAAACTCGTTTGCCCTGGGTAGCCAAGTAATTTTACTAAATCACTATCCTCTAAAAGTTGTGTATTTGCAAGGTCCTGCAACTTTTTCAAAATTTGATGATGGTCTTGTGTTTTTTCTTGGTGATAATCTTTGATTAATAATGCTGCCTCTGCCTCTAAATCAGCTAGTAGTTCTGTAAGTTGTAAACGGATTAACCTACCTTCTGTTCCTAGCTCATGAATATAGCTCAATATTTCATTTTTAATACGCAGTACCATTTCAACACTATGTAAAACGTGAACGACCTCGGACATTGTAACGACCTCTTCAAATTCTAGAATGCCCAAATTCGTAATACCATCATTCCATACAGCCTTATATTTTTCTAACGTTTGAATAGCTTGATTTGCCTTTGTTAAAATAACCCCTATATCTTTTAGTGTATAACGTAAGTTCCCTTGATATAGCGTAATTACGTTACGTCTTTGTGAAATAGCTACAACAAGGCTACCAGTCTGCTTCGCTACACGTTCTGCTGTTCGGTGACGCATGCCTGTTTCAATAGAATCAATAGATGCCTCTGGAACTAACTGTGCATTTGCTATTAAAATTTTACTTCCCGTTTCATTTAAAATAAGTGCCCCGTCCATTTTTGCTAATTCATATAAACTAGCAGGAGAGAATGCACAATTAATGTGAAAACCGCCATCAACAATACTTTTAATCTGCTCATTATATCCAAGAACAATTAGTCCCCCTGTTTGTGCGCGAAGTACATTATCTATCCCTTCGCGCAGTGGTGTCCCTGGGGCCACGAGCTGTAAAATATTAATCATACTTTTGACACGTTGCTTATTTTCTTCCATAGCCTAGCCTCCTAATGTCAAACGAAGCGCTTCTCCTAAATTAGAAACACCTACAACCTCAATCCCATCTGGAATTGTCCATCCTCCTAAGTTTTTTCTAGGAATAATAACACGTTGAAATCCTAATTTAGCCGCTTCTTGTACACGTTGTTCGATTCTTGATACTCTTCTTATTTCTCCAGTTAATCCTACTTCTCCTATTACTGCATCGGTTGGTGCCGTAGATTTATCCCTAAAACTTGAGGCTATACTTAAAGCCACTGCTAAATCAATTGCCGGTTCATCTAATTTCAAACCACCAGCTACTTTTAAATATGCATCTTGATTTTGCAATAGTAAGCCTGTTCTTTTTTCTAATACTGCCATAATAAGCGAAACACGGTTATGATCAATTCCCGTCGCCATTCTTCGAGGATTTCCAAAACTAGTAGGGGAGATTAAAGCTTGTATTTCTACTAAAACCGGTCTTGTTCCTTCCATTGAAGCAACTACTGTTGACCCTGCAACACCAACCGGCCTTTCCTCAAGGAAGATTTCAGAAGGATTTAAAACTTCCGCAAGACCAAGCTCTTTCATTTCAAAGATACCCATTTCATTCGTGGAACCAAAACGGTTCTTCACAGCTCGTAAAATACGATACGTATGGTGTCGATCTCCCTCAAAGTAGAGAACTGCATCGACCATATGTTCTAACATACGAGGTCCTGCAATTGCTCCTTCTTTTGTCACATGCCCGACGATGAAAATAGGGATTCCTTTTGTTTTTGCAAGTTTCATTAATTCCGCTGTACATTCACGTACTTGCGCCACACTTCCTGGTGCTGACGTCACTTCAGGTAAATGTATCGTTTGAATAGAATCAATAACAACAAAAGCTGGATTCATTTCTTCAATATGTGCTGCAATACGCTGCAGGTCTGTCTCTGCTACAACAAATAGATTGCTACCCTTTACATGCAAACGATCTGCACGAAGTTTAATCTGCTTTGCCGACTCCTCACCCGATATGTATAATACATCATATGAAGAATCTGCTAATTGCGATGAAATCTGTAATAGTAATGTTGATTTTCCAATCCCAGGGTCTCCACCAATAAGTACTAAGGACCCATCTACAATTCCGCCACCAAGCACACGGTTAAACTCTTGAAATTCCGTTTCAATACGTGCCTCAGACTTTGTTTCTACTTCAGTAAGACGTCTTGGTTTTGTTACTTCCGTTTGAATTGCATTCGCGTAATTAAGGCGCCTTGATGATACAACTGGTTCCATCTCTTCAACAAGTGTATTCCATTGACCACATCCGGGACATTTACCCATATATTTCGGTGACTGATAACCACATTCTTGACATATAAATTTCGTTTTCTTTTTAACCATACCTTTTTATAGTTCACTTCACTTTCGTCTATAAACGTTTATCCTTCTCGTACAAGAAAGAGGGCTATCGCGTAGCCCTCTTTGTTTGTCTATACTTATTTTACCTTTTCCGCACTATGAATGACAAATGATTCTCCTTCTACATCAAAGATAACTTTTTGTCCTTTCTCAATAGCACCTTTTAAAAGTTCTTCAGATAGTCTATCTTCTACATGCTTCTGAATTGCCCTACGAAGCGGACGAGCACCGTACTCACGATCAAATCCTTTATCAGCAATAGCAGAAATTGCCCCTTCTGTTAATTGCAATTCGATTTCTTGTTCTTTTAAGCGATTCACTAACTGATTTACCATAAGAGTTACTATTTCTTGAATATGTTTTTTCTCAAGCATATGGAATACGATAATTTCATCAATACGGTTTAAGAATTCTGGACGAAATGCTTTTTTCAGTTCATCCATTACTTTACCTTTCATATCCGAATAATCGCGGCTCTCATCTTGTACGTTAAATCCAAGATACTTATTACGTTTTAATGCATCTGCCCCAACGTTAGATGTCATAATAACAATTGTATTACGGAAATCTACTGTACGTCCTTTAGAATCGGTTAAACGACCATCTTCTAATACTTGTAGTAAAATATTAAACACATCCGGATGAGCTTTCTCTACCTCATCTAATAAGACAACTGAATATGGCTTGCGACGAACTTTCTCTGTTAATTGTCCACCTTCTTCATATCCAACATATCCTGGAGGAGAACCAACTAAACGGGAAGTAGAATGCTTCTCCATGTACTCTGACATATCGATGCGAATCATTGCATCTTCATCACCGAACATAGATTCTGCTAGTGCTCTTGCAAGTTCTGTTTTACCTACACCTGTTGGCCCTAAGAAAATAAATGAACCAATTGGGCGCTTCGGATCTTTTAATCCTGCTCTCGCACGACGAACAGCTTTTGCTACAGCTACTACCGCTTCATCTTGACCAATTAAACGATCATGAAGAATGGATTCTAAGTTTAATAATTTATCAGTCTCTGTTTGTGCAAGTTTAGAAACTGGGATACGCGTCCATGTAGAAACGACATTTGCAATATCTTCTACCGTAACCTCTGAATTTTCTTTTCCTTGTTGCTCTTTCCATTGACGTTTTGTATCTTCTAACTTCTCTCGTAAGCGTTGTTCCATATCACGTAAAGATGCAGCCTTTTCAAATTCTTGACTTTGTACAGCCGCATCTTTTTCTTTTCGAATCTCCTCA
Source organism: Bacillus sp. EKM202B (assembly GCF_011066025.1). Taxonomy (NCBI): domain Bacteria; kingdom Bacillati; phylum Bacillota; class Bacilli; order Caryophanales; family Bacillaceae; genus Bacillus; species Bacillus sp. EKM202B. The sequence goes on from NZ_JAAMNK010000028.1 coordinate 54,529, forward strand.
AGCTTCACTTCAAGCTCTTTTAAGTTTGGTGGTGTTGTATAAGAACGTAAGCGAACTTTTGAAGCAGCTTCATCAATTAAATCAATTGCTTTATCCGGTAAAAAGCGATCTGTAATATAACGATCTGAAAGTTTTACAGCTGCATCAATAGCGTCATCTGTAATAGATACACGGTGATGCGCCTCATAACGGTCACGTAAACCTTTCAAGATTTGAATCGATTCTTCTAAACTTGGCTCATCAACATGAATTGGTTGAAAACGTCTTTCTAAAGCCGCGTCTTTTTCAATATATTTGCGATACTCATCTAAAGTTGTCGCCCCAATACATTGTAACTCTCCTCGTGCTAAAGATGGTTTTAAAATATTCGATGCATCGATTGCACCTTCTGCTCCACCGGCACCAATTAATGTATGAAGCTCATCAATAAATAGAATAATATTGCCTGCTTGGCGAATTTCATCCATCACTTTCTTTAAACGGTCTTCAAATTCACCGCGATATTTCGTTCCAGCTACTACTGTACCCATGTCTAGTGTCATAACACGTTTATCTCTTAAAGTTTCAGGAACTTCATTATTTACAATTTGCTGTGCTAATCCTTCTGCAATTGCCGTTTTACCTACACCAGGCTCACCGATTAATACTGGGTTGTTTTTCGTTCTACGGCTTAACACCTCAATTACACGTTGAATTTCTTTACCACGTCCAATAACAGGGTCTAAGCGATTTTCACGTGCAACAACTGTTAAGTCCCTTGCTAAACTGTCAAGTGTCGGTGTATTTGCATTTGTTGCTGAACCACCTTGATGACCTGAACTAGCTTCATTACTTCCAAGAAGTTGTAACACTTGTTGTCTCGCTTTATTTAAACTTACACCTAAATTATTTAAAACACGTGCCGCTACACCTTCACCTTCACGGATTAAACCGAGTAAAATGTGTTCTGTTCCAACGTAAGAATGGCCTAGCTTACGCGCTTCATCCATAGATAATTCAATAACCTTTTTAGCACGAGGTGTATAATGTACAGTTTGAGAAGCTTCTGTTCCACGCCCAATTAACGCTTCTACTTCTTTTTGAACTTTCTCTGGACTTAATCCAAGAGCAATTAACGCTTTTGCTGCAATTCCTTCACCTTCGCGTACAAGCCCAAGTAAAATATGTTCTGTTCCAATATTATTATGCCCAATACGAATTGCTTCCTCTTGAGATAAAGCTAATACTTTCTGTGCTCTTTCTGTAAATCTTCCAAACATCATAGAAATCGCCTCCTACTTGCGCTTAGTTTTTTTCAATACGTAATCGCTCACGGATTAAGGTTGATCTTCGATAATCTCTTTCTTCTGGCCCTAAAGGTCCTCCCGCGTATTGTTGTAAAATGCCCGGTTGAGTAAGAACCATTAACTCCGTCAAAATATTTCTCGATATACCTTTTATATATCCTAGATCAATACCAAGTCGTACATCTGATAAGCAATTAGCAGCTTCTGCAGATTGAATTAAACGACTGTTTGCTAGTATGCCGTAAGAACGATAAACCTTATCTTCAAGTTCAATACTTGAATTTTGTACAATTAATTCTCTAGCCATTTTTTCTTGCTGTATAATTTGTTGAATGACACCTTTTAAATCTGCAATAATATCTTCTTCAGACTTTCCTAGCGTCATTTGATTTGACACTTGAAATATATTACCTAACGCTTCGCTACCTTCACCGTATATTCCTCTTACTACTAACCCTAATTTTTGAATTACTTGTATAATACGGCTAATTCTTTTTGTTAAAACCAGTCCCGGTAAATGAATCATCACAGAAGCTCTTAACCCTGTGCCAACATTAGTAGGACAGCTTGTAATATATCCAAGTGATTCATCAAAAGCGTATTCAACTTCTTTCTCAATCCAATTATCTATTTGATTGGCGCTTTGAAGCGCCTCTGATAACTGTAATCCTGAAAATAGGCACTGAATCCGAATATGGTCTTCTTCATTAAGCATAACACTAATATGTTCACTTTCTGATAGTAAACATGCTCCATATTCTGTCCCTGCAAGATTTGGACTAATTAAATGCTTTTCGACTAAAACTCTCCTTTGAAGAGGGGTTAATTCATTCATCTTTAATAGTCCAAACTCCCCAAAGGACCCTACTGCTTTATTTATAAATTTCTTTTTAAATAATTCATGAATCTGTTTAGCTTCTTCTTCGTTTTGCATAGTAGAAAATTGATATTGTTTAAAATTACGAGCCAAACGAATTCGACTACTTAAAACAATATCAGAATCAGGGCCATCCCCCTTCATCCATGGACTAATCGCTTCATTCATAATTTTGTCCAGTGACATAGAACTATTCCCCCTCTCTATGCTCACTAAGATGTATTTCAAGACCTCGAATCTTATCTCTTACCTCTGCAGCTTTCTCAAATTCCTCTTTCTGTACGCATTGTTTCAGAATGAGTTTTAGTTCATCTAATTCTTTCTTTAAGTGGATATTTCCTTCTATACGTTCCGGAATTTTTCCACAATGATCTGTATGCCCACCATGAAGACGTTTTAATAGTGGCTTTAAATGCTCCTTAAATGTATCGTAGCAAGAAGAACAGCCAAAACGTCCCACTTTTGTAAATTGTTCATATGTCATCTTACAATCTGGGCATCTTACTATATTTGCATTTGAAAATCCATTTTTTCCTTCTTCAAACATTGTTGATTCACCGTGTAATAAACCAGCAAATAAATCATGAAATGAAAAGTTAGACTGCGATGATTGAAAGAAAGACGTATAGCCACTTTGCTCTGCACATTGCTCACAAAGATGAACTTCCGCCTTCTTCTCGTTAATTACTTTTGTATAATGTAAAGTCGCTGGTCTTATATTACAGTTTTGACAAGTCATCACTATCCCCACCTTTACAACAGGAACGCTCTATCTCATGATACTTTTCATACATTACTAGATTGTTCGCTTTCCTGAATCCGTTTAAATAAAAGTGCATGTTCTTTTTCAAAACTTCTACAACATTTAACTGCTTTATCTTAGTCATCATTCTTTTATAAAAGCTATATTTATTTATATTTCAGTGTTCTTAACATTGCGCATAATATTCGAGCCCTAAGTTCATCTCGAGAAGGAACATCCATTGATAATACAGAACGATCTATTACGCTTAACATCAGTTTCGCTTCACGATTTGTTATGATTCCCTCTTCTATTAAACGTATAATCATGCTTTCTGCATTCCCTTGCGCAACACTATGATCAATCATATGAAGCATTTGATCAATAATGTCTATATCGTCATGCAGTTTGACTTTTATAATGCGAATGTAACCTCCTCCACCACGTTTACTTTCTACTACAAATCCTCTTTCTAACGTAAAACGGGTATTGATTACATAATTGATTTGAGATGGTACGCACTCGAACCGATCCGCAATCTCATTTCTCTTAATTTCAATCACATTATTATTGCTTAAGTCAATAACTTGCTTTAGATATTGCTCAATGATATCAGATATATTTCTCATTTATCCGCCACCTTTATTGACTTTGACTATCTTTGACTTTAATTATATACGTATTAATAAAATTTGCAACTCTTTTGCTTATTCACTATCCTAGCCACATTCTCCTGTATTTAATCAAAATATTAATACTTTAAACACATTTTTTTATTACTATGGATTATAAAATAAAACACGAAAAAACACGAGTCATTTGACTCGTGTTTTAGTTGCTTGGCGACGTCCTACTCTCACAGGGACAAGGTCCCAACTACCATCGGCGCTAGAGAGCTTAACTTCCGTGTTC
>NZ_JAAMNK010000029.1:0-50332 GCF_011066025.1 Bacillus sp. EKM202B
ACATGTTTGCTATCATTTACTTGTACAGATTGCTCTTCGAAAACTGAAGATATGAGGTTGGTTGCAGAAAAACGTTGCAACCGTAAAATCTTCAACGTTCTATCGACCCACGCTTGCCGAAGTTGCGAAAACCATGCCAAAGTAGGTAGTGTGGTGAGTCAACGTACAAGATACTTATGTTCTCACCGTAGGGACTACGGGTAGAGCCTGTTAAGATAACCGGTGGATACATCGGTGTTCACAGGAATCTCCCACTTCAAACAGTCCGTAAGGACGTTAAGTGGTGAGTAGTTCAATAAAGTGAAAAGGCAATGGATGTATTTATATCGTGCCGTTGATTCAGAAGGGAATACCCTTGATTTTCATCTAAGTAAATCAAGGGCTAAACAAGCAGCCAAGCGCTTTTTCAAGAAAGCCTTGGCTTTTTTGTACATTTCTAAACCTCGTGTGATAACAGTAGATAAAAACCCTGCCTATTCTGTAGCAATTCAAGCGTTGAAAGAAGAGAAATATATGCCTGAAGGCATACAACTAAGGTAAGTTAGATATCTCAATAATCTTGTTCCACTATATTATTGAGATATCTAACTTGGGTGTTATTGCCAACGCTATAACTTTCTTTTAAATGGTACATCTTTTTTATAAACGATACGACTTTATTTCAAACCCACAGTTAGGGGAGAATTAGGAGTGGCTTACCTATGATGTAAACTTTTTTCAAAACGGTTCGTAAGAAACAAAAAAAGCTTGTGATTATTAATCAAGCAAGCTTTTTTATCAAACTTTATTTAAAAATTACACATTGTATGTTTTGGTACTACTTATGGTTTAACAGGTGAAGAATCAGTTAGAACATCTACTTCTGCTATAGAAGCATATCCATTCTTTCCGTTCGTTACCTCCACTTTTACATATTTAGCGGAAACAGATTCAAATGTTGCAAATTCTTTCCCTTCATTACTTTCCCATGTTCCAGAAGTTACTTTTTGATAGTTACTACCATCCATGCTTGTATAAATATTATAGTTTAAAATACGGCCATTATTCGAACCATCTTGACGCGGGAGACACGCTACTTGATTAATCGTTTTCGTTTCACCAAGATCTAACGTTAAGTTGTATGGATATTGATTTTTCGTACTCCATTTACTATGCCAAATTGTGTTTGGATTGTCATCAATTGCATTACTAGCTGGATCATGCCATGATTCCTCGCTGTTTGCACTTGCTTTCATTATTTTTTTAGACAATACAGCTAGTGGTTTAACAGGTTTAGTATCCGTCGCTTCCCATATAGGTGCAATTAATGTTGGGCTATTTAAATCTTCTACTTTTTGTCTCGTTTCTTGTGATGCTTTCAGCCCCCATTGATCAAAAAATGGAAGTAAATTTTGTTTCGCTACTTTTGATGTATTATAAATAAATGCTTGCCTTTTCTCTTCATCCGTTTTTTGAAGTTGATTTTCTGGTAACTCTCGATATAGTTTGTGAAGGTTCGGATAAAAATCTTCACCGTATGCTAGATTAAGTTGCCAAAGCATAACAAGTTTCACAAACAAGTCATTAATATTTTTATAGTCTTTATCTGTTTGTTTTAAGTATGCAAAGGCTTTATCGTAAACCCCATCTTTTTCTAAACGTGTTGGTTGATTCGGGAATAATTGCTTTTGTGCAGCTAAAGAATATATATTAGTAGTTACGTCAACCATACCGTGAAGGTCAGTCCACGTCAAAGGATTTATTTCTCTTGTGTGTCCTGCTTCATGCATTTGTCCCCAACTAAATTTATTTACATTTAAAGCACTTTCGATTGCGTTACCGGCAGTAGTAAATACAGCTCCATCCCAACCGGCATACATGCCCCAATCTGATTTGTTAGGATTTTCTACAAAAGCCCAAATGCGACGAGTCGAACGATGTAAAGGATTCGGGTCTTTTTCAGATAACCCTGATATCTTATCTTGCGCTCGAATCATTTCATCATATTTTTTTAATAGAGGAACAGGATCTTGATCCACAATATATTTCTTGGCACTTTCCTGCGTAACAGTAAGTACTGATTTTTCTGATTTCAATTGTACCGCATGTGCATCTGGATACTTGTTCATCATCGTAATCCAGTCTTCTTTCGTATGCTTCCCTAGTTCAAAGAATGGAACAGGGCTCCCGCCTTGTGTTACTTTCACCTTAACTGTTCCTGTATCTTGAGGGTTATCAAATCCTAATAAACCACCGTTTGGAGAGGAGATGGTATTAGAACCAGGAGATAGATTAACTTCTTTTCCCCATTCTTTATCATATTGATGCGTCCCAATAATCGCTCTAATCTTTTGCGTTCCCGACACTTCAATTGTAACTTGTTCATTCGGTTTTACATAGATTCCTGTTGGCATATAGCTTTTTTGTTCACTTCTTCTTTCTCTTTTTGCTTCACTACTAAAACTTCCTGTACCCGGAAGTTCAAACTCCCTCTGTTCATATTGGTTTGTAGTCTGTGCAGCAACCGTTTCAGCTTGAACTGTTAAGCTATTTGTTATAGTAGGTGTAAGTAGTGTAGTTGCCAAGATAGCAGATGTCGCAAGTACTTTCATCGGTTTTTGGAACATATAATTATTCCTTCTCTTCATGTAAATCATCCTTTCCTTTTCAATACGTTCCATTAAAATCCTTTTGCTGAATGAATGTAATTGATTTCGATTTCCTGTCGGTTTAATTTTTTTGAAAATTAAGAAATAAGTACTCATAAACTTTCCTATAGTTTGATAAATATAAAACATATCCGAAGAAAGAAATCTCCATCCGTGTTCATAATAAATCATTACGAAAGGTAGGATATGGGAATGGAACGAACCCATTTCCTTATTTTCTTATTACTATGAATTTAACATCGAACAAGTCATATAGCAATAAAATTTGACAATTCCAGCTATTTTCCGACATTTTTTGTCGCCTTACTAAAATAGGAGTCTCACGCCTATCACTTAAACAAGTTTGAATTCAGTAAAGCGAAAAATGAGGTTCTGTTGCAAATTTTTTTAACACATAAAGATATGAGAAAATTGAGTTCCGATTTTATAAAAACGTTAATAAATTCTGTAATCCGTTATACGTCGAAAAGAAGGAGTCTAATTGAAGGCTTCGTCTTTTCGGCGTATATAGCATGAAGCGTTTCTATTCCTTTGATCGTACGTGAGGCATGACGAAAGCTTTGAAAATCCTAAGGAACGAGCGAAACGACGTTTCACATGTCGATGAACCTGAACAATGAGGTTATTGAGATAGCTATTTATTTACAAGAGTTCATTTCCTTTTTTCGTTTTGAAGAATAACGGATTTCTTAACTTGATGGCAATGTGGTGATACTCCAATTTTTAATTATATAGTCTTACAAAACTGTCACCTTTATGTATGGATATTAGATAGTTTAACTATTATTTCAATGTGATAATAAAAATATAAGAAATACATAAAAAATATATTATACAGAGGTAACCATACGATGATTGTAAAACTAGCATTTATACTTTTTGGAGTAGTCTTAGTATTATGGGGTATATATAGTACGAAAACATATGAATCATTTTTAGACAAAATCACTGGAATAGGACAGTTATTAGGCGGAATTACATGCATAATTGCTGGAATTTTATCCTTTATAATTAAATAATTTATAAAGGAGTAGCTCCAACCTTACTAACCTATGAATCACTTATTTTACATCAAACAATCCTTACATACGGAGGTTTTAAAATGAAAAAATATATTTTAACTTTAATACCATTCATCCTAGGGATAGGATGTGTAGTTAGTTATAATACTATCGGATCTAAAGTTGCATCGGATGGTACTCTTGTGGAACCATTCTATTTACTACCAATGGGTTATTCATTTTTAGCTATCGGTATAATTAGTCTTTTTGTAAGTAAAATTAAAAAAGTTAATAAATAGACTAAAAAAGAGCCTTAATTAGGCTCTTTTTTTAAATCTCGTGAGAAGTTATTTTTTATGGTTTTCCCATTGTATTTGGTTGTGAGGCAGCTATTTGGTTAAAGCAAAGCAAGAGACTAGCCCCTTATAGTGTCATAATTGGTTATAATTTCTTTAAAATCGAATGTAAACTTTTGAATGTTAGTTTACATTCAAATCACCGTAAACATTGACTTCACACCAAATCTCCTGATATCCTCAAAATACACAACAAAAGTATACATTCAAAACACTATAAATTAAGAGGTCATAAATCCATGAATAAAAAACCACATCTCATAGATGTCCAACCCATCAGAAGTAAAGAACAGATCGAAGATATGAAATGGGCTCTTAAACGTCATTGTTCAGAAAGAGACTATATTCTCTTTCTGATCGGTATTCATACCGGATTACGTGTTAGTGATCTACTTCAACTTGAAACACAAACCGTAGTAAAGCTAAAACGAAAAAAGAGAAAAGAATTCAAAATCAAGGACGGAAAAACAAAGAAAGAACGCATGATTAACCTTACTTCTATTCTTGATGAAATCTATTCGTATGCCCAAACACTAGAAGGTAACTGGTTATTCCCTTCACGAAAAGGAGATCAACCCATTAGTAAGATCCAGGCTTATCGACAATTGCAAAAAGCCGGAGATTTTGCCGGTATAGAATCCATCGGGACTCACACCATGCGCAAAACCTTCGGTTATTGGTTCTATAAACAAACAAAAGATGTAGCCATGTTGCAAGAAATCTTGAATCACAGCACACCACAAATTACACTTAAATATATTGGTATCAATAAAGAAGAAAAAGATAATATCTTAAATACATTTCAAATTTAAAAAATAAAAAGGGAATGCTTGTATACTGATCTATACTGCATTCCCTTATTTTAATTGTATATCCACTATATTTTTATACTTCCTTTTCCAAAATTAAAAAACTAACATCCGAATTTCTTAGTTTTCACCTCTTTCTAGATTCACTCTATTGTAATGCAAATTCCTCATTAAATATCCAATCTATTAGCTATCGCCCCCCTATAAACCATAATAACTTTTAAAATAGTAATCCCAACTCTTATAAAAACAACAAATTACATTTTTACAAAAGAAAACAACTTGGATAAAAACAGGTTGTTTTCTTTTATAGGGTAGAACAAAGAAAGAGTGGAAAAGCAATACACAAACGTGTAAATCACATGGAGTAAACCGATAATAAAGACTAAAAATTCCGAAAATTTAATCTATAAGGGTTTTCGTTGACTCTTTCTTTGTTGTTATGAGTTTAACATTAAAAATAACATAAATCAACAAAAAAATACAAAATTCTGATAAATTAGACATTATCTTCATAGGTTAATATAACACCACTTATCGGTAGTAAAAAAGCTAGCTCTATGCTAGCTTTTTATCATTATTGATATTAAATAAAGAAATTAGAAATAATTCCTCATTAATTCTTTCATCCATACAGGAACACAAGTGTCTTTTCTTGAATCAAACTCTGGTATATAAGTTTTAATGTCTAATACTGGTGTCTTATTATTAGCATCTAATCCTTTTACGGTAATTACATTATCATCAATTGATAATATCTCAACTGTAGAAATCCCAATAGGATTAGGACGATACTTTGTTCTTTGTGCAAAGCAACCCTTCTTGGCTAAAGTTTCAATTCCTCTTGGTTTTCTAATCCAAGATTGATTTTTCTCTTCTTTAAATTGATCCATAAAAAAGATAACCATGACATGCGAATATTCTTCTAATCCAATTAGTCCTTCTTTATATTCTGGATTAATTATGATAGTAGAAACAATTTTTCCTCATTTTTCATATACCTTTTCATCAATAATTGATGTTACTTCGCCTATAGAAGACATATTTATTAAACTCAAATTTTGTTCCTTCTTTCTTTACATAACTCTCGTTATTGGAAGTTACTTTTCAAGTATTAATAGACGGTCAAGTTCAGTTTCGTGATAACTCTACACGCTCAAAGTGTTCAACTGTTGGAAATGGATCATAAAAGTGATGCAATAATGCTTTCCACTCTTGATATTGTTCAGATTGACGAAATCCTATCGTGTGGTCTTCTAAAGTTTCCCATTGCACAAGGAGCAAATATTTTCCTTTCTGCTCCATACAGCGTTGTAATTCATGATTTATGTATCCTTGCATGGAAGAGATGATTGAGGATGCTTGCTTAAATACCGATTCATACTCCGTCTCCATACCGTCTTTTACTTGCAACATGACTGCTTCTAAAATCATTTTGAAGTCCTCCTCCTTTTCCTAATTGTACCATGTGGGAGGAACGCTAGATGAGGAGTTTTGATGTATAACATATACACGGCAAGTTAACGTAACGTCTCATTATCGGTAGCAATGAAAAAGGCGGACCCTTACTCTCACAGGGAATCCCCTTTTTCATTTTCTATAAAGCTATTCATTTTTTTATACATTCCTATCCTGGCGCGGATTTAGGGTTCTCGTTTGTTACTGGGTTCGTCGAAAAACTGTATAAAACCTTGCATACTCTTAGCTTGTTTTTTCTACGGAATGCTGTCGAAACCTTTTTAATGCATAAAGAAAAGATACCCTAAGGTGCCTTCCTCTGAATTGAACCACTTTAATTTTAATAATATAGTTTTAAGTTTAAAAACTATAGGGATTTTTCCTGTGGGATTTGTAAGTAGTTTTTACGAAATTATGAGTGTTTTTTATTCTGTATTTCAATAAGTTCATCTTTAATCATTTGTATATAATGTTCTTTTTCTCTTAGTTCAAATATAAATAATGCTTTTTTCATGTTATTAACAACATCTTCTTCATTATGTTGTTTAATCTTTAATAAATACTGACTTTTTAAATAGTATAGTTCACCTAGTAGGTATAAAGTGTCTAGATTAATAGCTAATTTGATGCCCTTATCAAGGTATTTTATTGCCTCTTCATGTTGATATGTGAGGTCCAAAAATTTTGCTAAATTTAAAATGATTTTTAATTTAATTTCTTTATCTCTAGGAAAATCTAACTTATTAAAATTGGTTAAACATCTTCTTAATATATTAATACTTTTTTCATATTCTTTGTGTTCTGCATAAAATATAGCCATTGTCTGCATAATATCTATTTCTCTTTCTGATAAAAAATCAGAATTGGTTAAAGTTAGTTCTAATGCATGATTTAAAAGAGTTAAAGCAGTTTTTGTTGATCTATTTACCTCAAATATAGCAATTGCTTCATGCCATATTAGAAATTGTTTATCTTCTTTTGATTGAAAATTATTTTGTTTTTTTTCTTGTTTTACTATTTCATAAAGTTCTTTATATTGTTTTTGCTTTGCGCAATCTCTCATTACGTATTTTACATTTTTTACGTATTTTAATTTCTTGTTTTGAGTTAGTGCAAATATATTATTTGGATCAATACCAAGCCGTTCAGATAATTGATACAACAATATGCTAGATGGATAAATCATACCTTTTTCTATTTTGCTAATTTGACTTTGTGAACATATTCCATGACATAATTCGGATTGTGATATGTTTTTTTTAATTCTAATTTCTTTAATGGTAATACCCAAATCGTAAAATTCCATTTTTTCACCTACTATTTAGCACTTAATTAGTATACGAATATTCGCTAATCTTTAATCTAATGTAAAATTAATATATTTGCAATCGTTGTTTATTTTCAAGGACTTACTGTTTCTATAAGATGGTGAGGCTTTTTTATGTACAAAAAAAGACACCCTAAGGTGCCTTCCTTCGACTTGAACCACTTTAATTTTAATAATATGTATTGGACTCCCATCCTCACCGAATGGAAAGTAGAGATGATTCAATTATGTACCGATCTGGAGCGTCTCCTATATAGTCAAAAGGATAGCAAGTTGTTAATGTTAATGTTGGCTCACTTTTGTCTACAATAACTGTTCGATCTTCTGAATCCGTTATCCAATGCTTGTTAATTCTATATGTATATGTTTTATTTTCATATTCCACGATAAGTTGGTCATTTTCCTTTAGTTGATCAAGCTCGGTAAAAACAGTATCTCTATGCCCACTTAAAACTGTATGCCCATTTCCAGATGGTGTAGTAGTTAAATCACTAACAAACATACCTACACCTTTTTTCAGTACTTTATCGTCAGCTCCCCAATATACAGAGTATTTTTTTTGTATTTTAGGGATAATTAAATATGCCACTTTATCTCCTAATTGATGGTTTACCGTTGAAGCTGGAATTTGTACAGGTTCTTCAGGTTGTAATGAAGTCTCAGTGTTTGTCTCTGTTTGATTGATGTTTGTTGTTTCATTTTCTTTAGAAGGTGTGGAGGTCTCATAGTGTTTCGCTTCGTTGGTCGTTAGCGACTCTGCTGATTGTCTAGCACCGTACCATTCTAGAAAATAATAGGAAAAGATAGTAAGTCCAATAATAGTTAAACTTAAGCCTATCCATTGCTTTTTATTCATTTTTATCACTCCATTTGAAAACGACAGGATTTCTCCTGCCGTTTTAAGGAACTATTTTATGCGTTTGTCTTTTTACGACGGAACATTAATACAGATCCAGCTAATGCTAAGCCTAAGCTTGCTAACATCATTGTAACACCGTTTGATGCTGTATTAGGTAATTTTTCACCTTGTTTTTTAGTTTCTTTTTTCACAACTGTATTAGTATTTTTCTTTGTTTCTTTTGCAGTTGTTTGAGGTTTAGTTTGTTCTTGTTTATTATTCGTTGTTTGATTGTTTTGTTTTGAATTCTCTTGCTTAGTGTTTTCTTGTTTAGCCGGTTCTTGCTTAGTTTGTTCTTGAGGTTTATTTTCATCTTTTTTAGTAGTTTGCTTGCTAGCTAAAAATTGATCATAGTCCCCTTTTTTAACTTCACAAGGTAAGCCGTCATTGTCACGATCTAAGTCATGAGGATCATTAGTTGCGCTGTATCCATTGCTGTGCCAGAATTCCATAACTTCTTGTTTGTTTTTAAAGTGACCGCAATTCTTGTCGTTTGGATTTTTTTCTGCAAATGCAGCAGCACTGTACCCCACTGTTAATAATGTAACTGCTGTTGCTGAAGCTAATAGTTTTTTCATAATTTTCTCCATCTCCCTAAATGGTATGTATTCACATTGAAATGTTTTACATTTAAAAAATTAAAAATATAATAATATTTTGTAGATAAATGTAAGATTTCTAGATAATAATAACAAACTATTAATTCGTATATTGTCATATTATGTCGAAGGAAATAAAAAAAGACACCCTAAGGTGCCTTCCTCCGACTTGAACCACTTTAATTTTAATAATATGTATTGAACTCCCATCCAAATATTATTTTACCATGTTAAATTGTTTTGTTCATTGTTGGGGATTATCATATTGCCATTAACCTAAGAGTACCTATTACCTATTACCTATTATTGTTATAAATATTATTCTACCTAGGATTAATAAGAAGAGATGAAAAAACACCTTCACAGGTGTCTTGTTTCATTATAGAAATATCTTAAATAGGACTTTTTTTAATAGTCTAATTGCAAAATCTTTGGATATTTTTAAGAATTATAATCAGGGTTTTATTTTCTCACTCTGAATTCACATAATTTTCAAATATTATAACTTCACATTTTAAGATTTGGTATATAATGAAGGCAACCCGTAGTTAGAGTGTTTGCTCCGATTCAAATTATGAGATAGTTTGTTTCACCTTTTTTACATTATCTAAAAAAGAACTTGTAGGGATTCCTACAAGTTCTTTTTGTGTTTTATTTTAAATAACCTAAAATTTTTTAAATAATTAAAAGGCATTAGCTCAGTTTTACTTTTTACCAGTAATATGCTCTTAAATTTATCTTTCTTGTCCATCTGTTTGATTGGCTTGGAACTCCATTTTTAGCGCAATACTATCCCCTTGGAACACGTTCTGATCTGTGCCGTTGTCTTCAAATACAAATTTTATCCAAAACCAATCCATTTTCCCAGGTTTTAATCCCCCTGTTTCAGTCCACTTAGAATGAAATACTTTTTTGGAGGCAATCTCTGGGCTTTGTGATTTTAGTTCTGCAAGAGTTGTCTCGTATACAGGGCTTTTCGCAGGATCCCAATCCAAAAGAAATTGTACTTTAATATGTTTACCGAAATCTTCTGTAGTGTTATTTTGTTTTAAATGGAAGTTTCAATTTATCCTGCAATCTCAGCCGAAGAGAGCCCCTCATGAATATTACCGCTTACAATGATGGAATGTCCCCAAAATATATCTCCATCCAAAAAGAATATTTCAAAATCACCTTCTGAATAAACGCTTAAGCTGCTTAATGTGATGGAATCGATGAACATTTCTTTTGTAATTTCGTCGATTTCCGCTTCATCATCATCTTGTAGCCATTCATTTGCTAACTCTACCAGTTCTTTTGCGGCGTACATTTTCATTTTCATGTTCCATTCATCTTGCTCTTTGAAAAGTACATGTGCTGTTTCCAATGCAGACTTCATCATATGTTTGTCTTCATTCCAATCAAAATATAAATGACATTCTTCACCAGCCCAAGACATTCTCTTTTCAAAAGTTTTCACTCTTTTATCAAGTTCAAACTCACCCAAGATCCCATCATCATAAAAAACCGGTTTCATCGCATCTTGTAAGATGATTTCCAACTCATCATCTTTATATGGTGTTTCCAAAACCTTAACAAGCATCATTGAATTTTCTGACTTGCGCACCTGTAATGTTACAACTGTATTTGCTGTCAAAATGTCTTTTGATTTTCTCCATTCTTCATCATCAACCAACCATGCGAGTCGTATGTCTTCTTTTGTAATCGTTTCATTGTTATGTAAGTTTTTCCACGCAATCAAATCAATTGACGCTGTCCATAAAATGTTGTCACCGCCTTTTGATGCACCAATTCCTAATGCCCCTGTGACAGCTGCTATTTCAATCACGTTTTCTGAGAATCTATTTTCAAATCTACTTATTTCACTTGATTTACTCAATTTCGTATACATTCCCTTCGTCACCCACAGGCATAAGTACTTTGTGAGTTTTCCTGTTTTATTATAATTGGTCTATGTTTGTAACAAAAAAGAACGTTGAAATCACGTTTGTATTTAAAAATAATGAGCTTCATAACTCTTGAATTCATTGTAACAAAATACTGTATCCAAAGTAATTTATTACTTTATAATAGGGTTTAGTGTACTGCTACTTATTTAACTGTAGACCGGAATTCTTATGAGATAGATGAAGAGGATAGTAAGTATGTCTTCTTAGATATATTTAAAGAGGCTTATATTCAACAACATAGTGATGTTTTAAAACAATCAAATAAAATTATTAAAAAATATAACTTGTTAAGTGAATCTAGAATTAATGCTTATTATAAGGGTGTGTGAATTTCACGCCCCTGTGAACCAATAAAGGGCAAAATAACTTTCTTCTGTTTCCATAACAAAGAACACATCATTCCAGTTTGGTTCATAAGCATATGCAGATCTGATTCCACTTCGAGGAAACTCGATAGGTTTGATATAAGGAGAATATCTATTTCTTACTTCTGTAAATTCTTCTTTGGATATCATTTTCAATTCTTTTAGTTCTGCTCTAATCCTCTCTTCGAGTTCCTGCATTGTCATTTCTATCTCATTTTTTCCTTTATACCAATACCAATGTGTATTTCTCCGTTCAATGAATAGGCATTGTACTGCAAACTCCTCCAAATCATTAATGCTGTCGTAGTTATTTTTTCTTTTGGTTTGTTCAAAAACGTATATTGTCTCTTCACATCCCCCTATTAATTCATCATCTTCAAATACAAAATATTTCACACTTACCACTCCTTAATTAATATTTTTTGCTATTTCTGTATTACTTCTTGCCAAAAATATTATTTAGTCCACTAAGTAAAAGTGCCAAGCCAGGGAATAGATAAAATGTAATTTTATTTACACAAACAAATAAACCTATTGCGGATACAATCATCAAAAATCCAGCCTCTTTACATGCACCCTTAGCTTTTATAAAACCAAAGAATCCTAAAATAGAAAAAAATGCTCCCATACATCCAACAGTAAGACCTTTTTCAGCTCCATCTAACTCTCCCATTTCGTATGCTAGTCTCCCTAGAAATAGAATGACTAGCGAACATAGTAATCCTAACAACGTACCAATCAGTCCAATTACATCTTTACCTGTTCGTTTCAATATAACAACCTATCCTATTTTTCAAATTATGTATGTTTTATGTCTGTAATATGATTGATTGATGTATATACATATCACCTTTTCATGTTTATCAATAACTCTTAACTCATTTCGAGTAATCAAACATTGTTTCACCCTCCAAAACAGAACCTTTGTTCTTACTATAAACCTTTTGTTTTGGTTTATACAAACATTTTTTAATTAAATTTCGGTACGTGAAATTTAATTAAGTCGTAGATTAATAAAGAAGATAGACATCCTCTCCTTAAGTCATGTCTATCTCTTTACATGGAAACCTAAATCAACCATTGCATGATACATATCCAGATCATTTTAAAGAGTGGATTCTATTGGATACTGAACAGCGGAAAATTCTTTAGAAACACTCAAATGGACTATAGAAATGAAATTAAAATTATCCGATGAAGGGTTAATAGAAGTTTACAGTTTCGGGCGGATAAACAAATGGGCTTAAAAACTCTCTTTGGAATAAGAATACATATAAAATGCTAAACACGTTATACACGGGTTGTTATAAAAAAGAAATGCTTATTTCTTTAAAACCTATGAAATAATTACAATGTTCTTCAAAATTCGAATGTTGAACAGTTTAATATCTCTTAATTTATTAAACTCACCCTCAATTCTTCATAAATTTAAAAAAGCTTAAATCCTTATGCACCAATGGATTTAAGCTTTTTATTTTGTAAGAATACACTTTGCAACAAGTTGCCATTAGGATAGTGTATCAGCAACTTGTAGCTATTACTATGAATGCTACATTCTTCAAAATTATTACACATTTTTTAGATTTTCTTTATATTATTCTATGCTTTATTTAAAATTATAATTCCATATTTATGAACAAAAGTTTAGATTTATGGAAATTTGGACAAGTTATTATTACCACAAGCTTACTTAGGGGGGATTCCGATGTTTGGGTTAGGAAAAAAGAGAACTCCATTTGGTGAATATTTAGACCGTAGAGGGATTAAACAACAATGGTTAGTACAACGAACTGGATTAAGTAAATCTTTAATAAGTGATTTAGCAAATAAGAAAGATCGAATTCCCACCTTAACATCCGCAACTAAAATCATTAAAACACTAAGGAAATTTGATAAACGTATTGATTATCATGATTTTTGGGACATAAATGCTTAAAACAACTAAAATATATCTTCCATTACAAATGTTCTTATAAACACATTTCGGTTTATAGCATATTGCTCTAACTTTGATTGTCGATAGTCTGATAATGTAAAAAAATTAATTACTGGAACAATAGCATTCTGTCTTTTGTAGATATCTGTTATATGGCCATATAACTGTATTTTATGTTCGTTTGCCTTCATATGTTGCATACGATCTATTTCAACAAAATGGGGAACATTATCCTCAAAATACGTTGCGTCAGGAATAATCTGATACCGTTGACCATTAATTGAAAACTCGATAGGTCTTTCTGTTTTCCATTCTGGAAAGCCAAGCCACATCCAGCTTTCGTTTCGCATTAATATGTGCTGTAATTGACTACTTTTCTTTACTTCTTTTGTAATTCCTAATAAATCCCGTCCCTTTTTATTTAAATAATATACGTGTTCACGAGCCATTTTTGTAATGTGACAATACGAGTGCATATCCTTTAATACACGATTTGCATTTCGAATACTCCCTAGACAGTGGATGGCTTGTAATTGCCTCCTAGTTAAAAAATCCAACTTACTCAAAGTGGATAAAATCTCGATTTGTCTCGCTTTCTGTTTGAGTGTTTGATGCCTCATTTTGCTTCACCACCTTGTATTGCTTTAATAACTCCCACATATCTTTATCCTTTAAAAAAGGTACCTGGATTTCTTCTGTACGATCTGTCTTAAATAACGCTCTTCCTGGCAGCGATGGCAAATCCTCCAGCCCTGGTTCATCCAAAGCGACTTGGGAAGCGACCGCCGTTGGTAATCGAAAGCCTATTTTCGCATCAGCATTTTGTTTAATTTGTCTTGGTAATGTATCAGAGGTTGGATATTGCGTACAAAATATGAGCCGGAATCCTAAACCACCTCCAATTCTTGCGATTTCAGATAGCATCTCCTGACACATGAATAAAACATCACGTTGTTTTTTAGGTAATCCTTGTGTCGGACAAAGATTTGCTCCTTCATCTACTATGATGAAGCAACGTTCTTTAATTGATGTGTCTATGATATTGGTAAAATAGGACTTCTTCATCATTTCAATCTGTTTTACCATCTTTTCACGTACCCTTATCAACATTTCTAACGCCTGTTGTGGATTTTCAGCTACTTCTACAATTTGGGATAGCTCTTTGTATGGACTAAATTCTAGACCTTCTTTCAGGTCGATAATAAAAAATTTCACGTGTTGGGATTGTTGCAAAATTAAACTAGTCATCACATTTTTTAAAAATACTGTTTTTCCAAACCGTGTCATACCCGACACGCACATATGCGGTGTTTTCTCGAAATCATGATACACATGTTTATCTAACGCTTTCCCCATCATAACTCTCCATGTATGCTCTTTTAATAGATCCTTAGACCAATTCCACATTTCAGGTATTCTTTGGCTAAATACTCGAATATGAAGCTCTCTTTGATGAAACGATATTTTAACAGGTTTATATAGACCTTCTTCTAATACTTCAGCTAACTTTTGGATTAGTTGACTAGGTACACCAAGTGGTAACTTGTAAACATAATTCATACTTATATCATCTTTAATTTCTTTTATAAAAATGGGATATTGTAATTCACCTTTATGTTGAACACAAACCTTTGTAATTTCAAAAAACGTTGCAATTTTTTTCTTATCATTCGGTCCATTACTTTGGTAAAAATAAGCTACAGTTATAAAAGTTGCTGGGATTAATAAAAGTGACAACATTCCCTCCATACCTCCTTAAGGTAGTTGAGCCTGTATGGAAGCTTAGAAAAAGCTGTTTAAAATGCGCTATTATAATCATTTTCAACTACCAGATGTAATGCTAGCGTAGAAACACATCTAGAATATCCATTAGAACGTACCAAACGCTCCCAATTAGTAAGCATTTAAGACCCGCACGTAGCAACCAACCTGGAAGATAAAAACCTTTCTTCTTCAGCAATTGTATTCCTAAAACTGAAGCTCCCGTCACGCCATACACAATCCCTAGCTCTCCAATGATAGTCATATTAACCCCATCCTTTTGGTTTAATGGACAAATTCCCTTTACCGTCCTTAAAAAGTTGATATTCATCTAATAGCTGATTCCAGGAGACAGCCAGTTCATCACCATATAGATCCTCTTCGATTTTTTGACTTAAATAATAATACCCTCGGTATTGTCGGTCCAGGTATACTTCATGTCGTCGCATGTGTTCTTGTATAGCACATACGTTTTCTTCATTTTTAGTAGCTTTGTACATTTGTTTCAATGTTCGAGAAGAATACAGATAAGGTGTACTATACAGCATTTGATATTGATTCATATGTCTTCACCATCCATATAGAATTCTAGATACACTAAATACATATGATAATGATATGAGTTTTCGAATTTGTCCCTAAAAAAATACGTCATTCCAAAATAGGAATGACGTTTGACAGGAATCTTAAATTCTCTGACATGTTGCTATAGCCTTAAAAAATAACTGTGAGGATAGTTATAGATTTATTTTTGAACACACAATGGTATTTAATGAACACTATAGTTTTGTTAGTTTTTCTATAATTATTGTTTATCGTTATACTATATCAGTTTGTTTATAAATATTAGTTAATAAAATCTAATATAAATATATATCTTATATATATTTAAAATATAAAGATAAAACTTATATAGGACTGAGAAATGTGCGTATATCCTTACTGTAACAAAGCCTTTTAACATTACATAGCGTAAAAAATCATAAATAGTAGAATTTTACAGCAGAAAAACAAACCATATTAAGCTCTAAAAACTACAAATAATCATAAATGAAATTTAGTATTTCTACATAAAAAATGAAACAAATTAATACATTATTAAACATATTTATTCAATCGTGAAATTTCATATGAATTAACGGAATCTCCACAATTTGATTATAGTTACCCACAAAAGATTCACATTATGTGTTAATTAATCAACATAATCCATATTTAGCACATAACTCACATGAATATTGATGATTTTTGATAGATGAAGGCGTATAAGCTATTTATATCAATGATAATTGCACTAAATTACTCACATTATGTGTTATTTATCTACTTATCCACGAAATTTAATTTATTTTTTATGATTTCTTGTAGGTATTTGAATGTATTTAGACAACTCATAACGTCTTTTTATGAAAGTATATGTGGAAATTGAGATAAGTACCATACTATTTTTGTATATGATTGCATAAAAAAAGACTCTATTATGAATAGAATCGAGTAAAGTTACTTATTGTGAAGAAGGAGTAACTTTCTTTTAAATAAACGGATCAACACGAATAGCCCTCTATCTTGAATTTTTTTCAAAAATAGAGAGCTGATGATGATTAGTTCGCTTTCATTGCTGTCAGTACTTGCTCAGCTGTTGTTACTTGGATACCAGCGCGTATTAACTGTTCAAAAGCACGCATAAATGTAATTAAATTGAAGCTATCTGGTACTTCAATAACACGAAGCTTTTCTTTCGGTAATCTATCTATCTTTTCAATGAACAATTCACGAACATCACTAGGAATAATACGCTCTTTATGCCCTCTTGCTTTTAAGAGTTCACGTATTTCAATTTCTAAAGCCATATAAGCGTTTAGGTTTGTACCTTGTTCGTAGGCGTACTTTCTAAACAACGTTTCTTCTTGATACTTTAGATAGTTGCGGTGATACGATTCCTCTGTAACAGGTATAGCAAATTTAGAGTTTAGTAATTCATACGTTTTGCGGAACAACTTTTTGATGTTTCGCAGAGAGTACATAGAGAAATGCAATCCGAAATCAAATACAGCTTGTTCTTTTTGTTCTTTTGGAACATGCTGTGTAATAAGAGGATAGATACCCTCTTTAGCAGCTGTATCAAGAATTTTATATTGTGATGTTTGATTTAATAATTTCTTCAGTGTATATACTAACTTGCTTGGATATTCTTCATTACGATCTATCATGTCACGTAAGCTATGGATTACACTTCGAATTTGTCGATTACATGTATGTTTTAGCACATGAATAAATTTGTTCATGTCTTGTGTAAATTCTCCAATACTCATCTCTTGTAGTACGGATTCAATAAAACGAGCTTTACGAGCATAAGTAAGCTTTGGTGTGAATGGATCACGATACTGTACTTCTCCGATTTCTTTTGTACATAAGAAATCGGTATGTAAGGATAGATATAGAGTTGTATATCTTTTTTTATTCTTAACTCCTTTTTGTAATTTACAAATTTTAAATAGTGGAGTCCCTGAACATGGTAATGCAGTTGTTAACTCTGTTATAACCGCACGTATCTGATGTGGGTATTTTTTATGTAAGAAGCGGTACATCCCACCAAAATGAGTTCTATTCCCTCTTTCATCTTGTTTGTCTAAGGAACGTTTTAGTGTAGTTTCACTGTGCTGTTGCATTGCAATATCTAAGAAGAGTTTCTTGGATGCAATTGATAACTCAAAGAAAGCTTTTGTAAATACCACTGGGCTAATATAAACATATGCATTGGCCTTTTCAGTTTCTTCATTCATAAAATGAGTTAATTTAATTGTATATCGGCCATCTAATTCATTTTCAATCGAAATAATGTTATGTATACTTAATTTCTTTAATGCAATATAGAATTGAGAATGCTGTATGTAAGCAAATTCTTCTTTATACAGTTTGTAATCTTCCCACATCATATGTATTGTTACATTTGGAATGACTCCATTTGTGTAACATTTTTTATGTAGATATAAGAAGACCTCCAGATCTGCGTTTGTAATGCCATATAATTTATGCTTTCTTCCCATTGTTTCCGAAATAGCAGATAGTGTACGACGTGAAAAAGATGGTTTAGCCTGTGCAACGAAGCCATCCACATCGGCAATACGCTCTTCGTATGTCATATGATCAACAATATCCTCAAGGTATGTATCTTTATAGCTGTAGTATTTCTCTTCGAAAGTTTCAACAAGTTTTTGCCAAGACTTCAGTGTTACTAAAACTGCATTTGTGGATTGTCCATTTAGACTACGTTGATTACGAATAATAAATGATTTTCCCATCTTTTTCACCTCCTACCTATAAATCTTGAAAGAAATACCAAAAACTATAAAATATATCAATTTTGATTATAACAAATCGAAATTTGATGAAATGCGTCCCTTTAAGAGAAAAAATGAAAAGATGAAAAGGCCTTTAATCCCTTGCGTACCAAGGGTTTTCAGGAATCTTTCATTTTTTTTTATGGACATGATATGGCTATAAATTTTCATATTGGTAGAAAAGATGAAAAATGGAAAAAAAACTGTATAAGCATGATTAAATCAACAGTTATATCGGTTTTTCAAAAGGAAAAAGGGACATGATATGGCTATAAAATTTCATGTTTATAATTATGAGTTAAATAAGAAAAACTCTTAAAATAGTGATGGTAATGGGGTTTATCTGTAATTTTTCAATTGAAAAAGGGACATGAATTAGCTAGGTGAGTTTTCATGTTTGGTAAAAAAAGGGGACATCATATCGCTATGGGTTTTCATGTTGCATAAATACATGAAAATAGAGTTAGAAACGTGTAAAGCCTTAATATGAAAGGGTTAATGGGCTTTTTATCTAAAAAGAAAGGGACATCATATAGCTATAAATTTTCATAACTAATAATATTGCTGTAATAGAAAAGCTTATATATCAAGGTTTAAGCAATATTAGAAAAAAATTTCGAGTTAGTAAGAAAGAGACACATAATGTTATTTTTGTTTCATGTTTTGTGAAAAAGGGACATGATATGACTATAAATTTTCATATTGATGAATTTGTGGTGTTCGAAGTAATCGAAAAATAAAAGCATTAAACAAGACTTGTTAAGCCGAGTGCCACTGTTGAGTACCAGTTATAAAACGATTAAACTGTTTTTTCAAACCATAGTAACAATGTGTTTAACGTGAATGTAAGGAAAGATGAATAAAATGTCGTAATTATAAGAATTTTGTATTTTTTTGTTGATTTATATTATTTTTCATGTTAAACTCATTTCAACAAAGAAAGAGTAAACAAAAACCCTTAGCGATTAAAATATCAGAATTTTCAATCTCTTTATCAGTTTACTTCATGTGATTTACCTGTTTGTGTATTGCTTTCCACTCTTTCTTTGTTCTTCCTTATAAAAGAAAGCGACTTGTTCGTATCTAATTTTTTCTTTTTTCATTTATTCCATAGCAGCTTTAGCTGCTTTTTCTTTTTCTATATTTTGTCACAAATAATTTTTAAAGAAAACGGAAGCAATCTTTTTTTGAAGTTGAAATAAAGTTTAACCGTTTATAAAAATGTTATCTTTTTATACAAAAGGTGCTCTGTTCTATCACTTTGGATTTTACAAATCGTTTGAGTCTTGTATAATCAGTTACAGAGCGGGCTATAAGTATGCAAACTAGAGCCTTTAACATATTAACAACGAAACGGGAATGGGAATATTCTGACTTCATTTCTAGTTTTTATAAAAAGGAACATCATATAGCTAATTATTTTCAAGTTCAGATTAAGAATAATTAAATGTATATAAGGAGCAGAATTTATATGGAAGACGTTCTACAATTGTTTAGAGATGCACTATCAATAACGGAACAATTGTATAAAAAAGATGAGCAATTGTGGCAAAAATGGGTGTCTTATTATGTTGAGGTTGAAGCAGATAAAAGTAAAATTGTGACTTCAGAATACCTTTCTCCATCATTTTCAATGCTCGTACAGTGGCTAGAGCAACAACAAAGAAAAGGTGTTTCTCCTCTAGATATATATAGAAATATCGATGAGTATAGATTAAGCATTGATGAGACAATAGGTGTCTTTATTGAACAAGAGTTTCGTAAAAATCAGACAGTTAGTAATAAAGTGCATACAGCAACAAGTGAATCAAATGCAAGCACATTGAATGAAAACTATTTAGAAGTAAATAACTCCGCAGTATATTATAAGTTAAGGGATGGAATAGCTAAAAATCAATTTGAAGAAGATGAAAACACACGGTTAAAATCATATCCCATTGAAACAAAGGATAGTAATGGAGTGGCACAGCTTTCCTCTCATAAAGATGAAGATCTAAAATTAACGAATATTGAAGAGGCAGCAAGATGGAATACATTAGTAGATGGTGTAATGAGTAATATGGATGATTTAACTGCAGATTGTTTAGATAGCATCACGATTCAATGGTTGAATGAAGCAAAATCGCCCGATGAATTTATTGATTTTTCATATGAACAAGTTTTAGAGATGTGCAGTATTTCAAAGGCTAAGGCAAATGGTGTTGAATACTACAGGGTAGAAGATAAAATTAAAGTAGCGAAGCGGATTGCGGCCCTAGCAAGTATTTTTATATATCTAAATGATGACAATGAAGTAGTCGTATTAAATGATCGTGCTGAAACAGGTAAGCATTATGAAGTAAAACGTGAGGTAATTAAAAGACTATTCGTATTAGATTCTGTAGTTCTATGGAGAGATAAAAACACAAACGAATATATGGGAATAGAATCGTGCCGAATCAAACCGGGAAGTTTCTTATCCGGATATTTATATGGATCTAATAGTACTACCGCATTATTATCAAAAAAGGCACTTGAATATAATAGTTATAGACATAAATATCATAAAAGGTTAATTCGATATTTGACATGGCAATGGAGAATACGTCAAATGTTTTCTAGTTTACAAAGACCTTATTCTATAGGTGGAGATAAAGGTTTGTTAGCAGTTATGGGGATAAACCAGAAACAAAAACCGAATCGTATTCGCGAACAATTAGAAAATGTTCTTATGGATCTAGAAAAAGAAGAGGTAATTTCTCATTGGGAATATGATAATGGTTTAGAAGAAGAAAAACTAACAAAAAAGAATTGGTTTAAAAACTATTATTCACAGTTAGGAATAGTAATATTGCCGCCAAAAGAACTAATTAGTTCAATGGAAAACTTAGCAAAAAAGAAAACAATTGATACGATACATGAGGAAAATCAGCCAATAAAAATTGTAGAAAAACCATTAGATACAACTGAAAATGAACAAGTAATTAGGGAGAAAATAGAGTTTGTGCATATGAAAAAGAATATAACTATGCGAGAGCTTTCACTAGAGATAGGTATATCGCAGCCTACTCTTTCTAGATTTTATAATAAAAAAACAAAACGTCTCTCTAGTACGGCGAGAAGCAAATTAAATCAATGGTATAAACGACAGTTAATCATTGATAAGATGTAAGTTGAAAATTAAACCTAAAAGAAGAGTCCTATTTCTAGGACTCTTTTTTTAGAGTATTTACATACTAATTACCAAATAAACTTGCCGTATCAAGATCATCATATTCATCATTCAAAACATTTGTTTCAGATTTAGAAACGTCTTCTTTTTTTTCATCTTCATTATCGGGTTTCTCTTCAGAAGTTCCAATTACTTCATTAGGAGATTTAATCTCATTATGGATGTTTTGATCATCATTTTTGATAATGAGTTTTGAATCATTCAATAGGACCCGTTTTACCTCATTTAAAAAATCTTTATCTTGAAGTAAGATCTCTCTTTGCATTTGTTGTTGAATCTTATAATCACCAACATCTTGTAAACCATGTTTATCAATAAAGTAACAGACAAGTTTATATAATGAATCTGCTATATTCCCTTGAGATTCAAACCATTTAAAGAACTCTTCATTCTCAATTTTTTTGAGATTCCAAAAGAAAGATTCTCTTTTCTTGTCAGCCATATTATCTCACCTTTTTTCGAGTAAGAATCTTCTTGATTACTTGCATCCCTCTAGCATTCATATCTACAGCATATTTTTCTGGTATCCATAATAAGTACATGCCAACTTGCTCACAATACTCTAATAGTTGATTATATAACTCATCTTTAAAAGTAACACTTCCCCCACCGTATACACATAAAATTTCAGCTTCACTGGCGGTATTGCTTACATACTTTTCACTTGTATCTTCTAAGATAAGTTCAGCTTGTTCTACTTTTGTTATATTAAAGTACCCAGTTGCTTCTTCATAGTATTTATGATCTGGATCTTGAAGGATTTGTGAGAATTGTTGGCGTTTAATGTTTGTTCCACGTTCTTGGTTTAATAGCTTAACAGCTTCTTCTGTAGCATGCCCAACTCCACGTCTTTCTCCGCTACAAGCATCAATGACTGGATTTACACCAACTGTGTATATATACTCAGTTGTTCCATCTCCAATGTCGCTATGTAAGATTTTTTTGTTCTTAAAGAAGGATTTTTCAACTGTCTCTACCTCAAGTTTGTCTTTATATAGTTTAATAAAGTCACTAAACATATCTTCTTCGCCTTCAAGGATTGCATATAAAGGAGGAACGCCTTCTTGGGTAATGTTTGCACTGTTAAATGTTAAGCTGACTGTTACTTGTTCTTCCCCTACATAAACAACTACAACATGATTTGAATTAGTAAAACGTTGCTCTAGGTGTTTTGCATTTACTGGTGTCCATTGGCTTGCTGGAATAGCTGAAATAAGATCAACAGTCACATTAATTGATTGTGGTAGTTGTTCAGTTCTTTCCCACTCAAGCTGAACGGATTTATTTGCAATTAGTCCTAGCATATTAATTAACGGCAAATCATCGTTATATTTTTGACCTACTTTAATGTTCATGTTTTTTGGGTTCTTCCCTGTTAGCATAGCTCGATTACCAATAAAGTACATACCAGATCTTCTAATTGATTTACTAGCAATATTTACAAACATATTGTCTACTAGATTAATCACATTTTTTTGAGTGTTTGTTTCTGTTACATTTGGCATTGAGTAAACGCTTTGATATACGTTTTTCATTTTTATGTATTCACCATTAATGTAACCTTTAAAAGAATCGTTCCCAATATCGCCTTCAATGTCTATATGAAGAGTTTTCCCTTTTGAATTCTTCATTATACATCACCTCTATAAAATTTATTTTTTATTTATATTTAATAAATATATTATACCTTAAAATTAGAGTGATTACAAGGTTTCGAAAGGAATTAACCTTAATTAAATATCTATTAGATATAATTTAAATATAAAATTAATATTTAATAGAATTGGTTTGAATTTAATAGTTAATTAATCAGGTTTTTATATAAAATAAATATAAATTAGATATTTATTTTATATTTATCAGAACTAGGTTCAATTCGTTTGCTAGATTAATTGTTTTCTGAGTTAATTGTATCTTTTGTAAGGCATTTATATAAACCTTGGAGAAGTTTTCTATATGAGTTGAATGAATTCCTTTAAGATATTCTTAGGAATTAAGTTAGAATTAATAGTTTAAATTATAATCTTTTTAAGAGAATTTGAAGTTTTCGAGGATGTATAAAATCCGCTAACAGACAAACGTTATCGAAGTGTTAATTTGGTGTTTAATAATACATAAACGCTATACGTTATTATGGCGTTTATCCCTTTAATAACAACGTTTGCAAGGTTTTTGTTAACGAATAATAAAGTTGTTTTAAAAATAAAATAGTTGTTTAGAAACAGGCTGTAAAATCGGATTTTTACAGCCTGTTTCTTGTATATAGCTAGAATAAAGCATGTTTGGATTTCAATTTATACTCTATCCTTATAAACATCCATCACCCTAAACGTTTGAGAAATTAGCAATAAGTCTGGAGCAAAAGTAAGTCCATACGGGCTTAATTCCCAAGTGAGAAATTCAACACGCTCACTATACCAATAATCATAGCTTAAATCACCTGTACCCTCAGATCTGGAAAAATCACTTGTTACTTCATTCATTTTTAAAAAATCAATCTCTGTATATTTTATAATTGCTAATCGAGTATTGTCTCCAGCCAATACAATATCGTACTGACCAAACTTTTGAATTTCCTCTCCTTCAAGCCCGTAAGCACAATGTGCAGCGTATGTTCCTGTTTTGATTCCTTTAACAATTAAACTTCTTAATTCATCTCTCATTTCCTTGGAATCATCTCCGAACACCTATGCATCTGGAACACTTATGTTTAACTCATTTTCTCTCGCGTACATATGCCAATATTCTTCTATCTTATTAACTGATATTAGTCACTCATCCCTATAATCTGTCAATATTTCAGAAGAACATGTAAGCCATTAAATAGATTAATTTAGGATGTTTTGCTTTCTCTGATCCATGTATATAAACGTGAGTTCCCAGTTTACATAATAACATTCGGCATGACCCTCTAGATTTAGTGTAATAACTGATAGACCGCTTAAGTTATAGTGTTCAAAAGTAATAATGAAAGCATTAATTAGAGCGAGTAATTTGTATATGAACCAACCCAATTATTTAAGTTAGAATTCATTTTTTAGTTAATAAAGTAGTTAGTTGGATCTGAAAGTTTAATACTTTCAAGAGGATGTGATGTTTTAGAGAATGTAACTAAACCCCCTAAGATATAAACGTTATCAAAGTGTTATTTTAGTGTTTAAGAATACGTAAACGCTATCCGTTTTTGTAGCGACTATCCCTTTCATATCAACGTTTATGAGGGTTCATTTATTCAGAAGAATGCAACTTGTACTAAGATTGCTTAGAGATAATGATAAAAGATTTGCTGGTAAAGCTGAAAGTTGAGGATCAAGAAAGCTTTGTTTGTGAAATTTAGGGATGCGTTATTTTAAATTTGTAGTTTCATTTAAAATAAGCTAGCATTCTATATTTGTAATAAAGAAACGTAATTTAAGTATTCAATATATAATTTCATTACAACAAGATAAAACGGATACAGAATGGACGCTTGTGAAGTGGTAAATTAACGTTCTAATGAACGTGAACGCTATGCGTTCATAGTCCGTTAAACTCATTGTTTTATGGGGTTAAGGCATTCTTACTTAAGTTCTATAATATAAAGATATTAAAAAGTTAGGGCGTTACAGCGTCTAACCAAGCTTTCCGAAAAATCGATGGAATTTTGATGCTTTTGAAAATAACGATCAATACATTGATATTAATTAATACCGAGGATCTTTGGAATTCATATGTAAGGCCAAAGAAATATATAAATACTTCTAATTGTTGAAATGGTGGAATTACCTTAAACGCAAAAAAATTGAAAGTAACACTCTAAATTTTATACAAAATTAAATTTAAATTTGAGTTGAGGAATAACTATATAGAATTGAAGTATATAAAAACCAAAATTTATCGTGAACGCTATGCGTTTATGGTGCGTTAATCCCTTGATATTAAAAGGATTAAGATGACTTTGATATGTTTGAATTAAGAAAAGTAATTAAGGAAAGGTTGAGAAAAAGACAGGTTTTTTTGGCTTTTTCAACTAATAATATTATAATTGAAATTAAGTGATTTTCTCTTTATTATACTTAGGCGATATGTATGAGCTTTTAATGAGTATTAGTTAGATGTATATTAGTAAATATACGTTTTACTTTTGAAGTTAAATAAGTATTAAAGACAGACATAAGAGGAATTCTTTTTAATGATGTATATTTAGCCTTGTGAAGGTGATTTCCCAAATAAAAAAAGCGGTAATTACCGCTTTTTTTTATTTGGGAAATGTGTTTAAAAGAAAATCGCCCAATTATTTTCGATTGAACAAACGTTGAATGAACGTTTGTTTACTGTTATCTTGTTGTTCTTGGCGATCCTCATTTAACAATTGAATGGCTTTATCCAGTTTTTCCTGTAGTAACTGGATTTGTAAATCTTTTTCTTCCTTTTCTGAGCGTTCTTGTAATAATAAATTAATAATATCTTGGTTTTGTTGTACAATTTTTTCTTGCTGGTTAAACATATAGGAAAACTTATCTTGAATTATTGAAATATCTGTTTGTGAACGTTTCTGAAGTGTTACTTCAGTTTCATTTTCTTCCTGAACACTATCCGTTTTCGGGGCGTTTTCTTCGGCTGTCTCCATGCTTCGTGTAGCGGCCTCTTCTAATTTCCAGTTTTGATTTAGGTATTCCTTCATTTGTTTTAAAATATCTATATCATTTTCATAATAAATTCTTTGGTTACGTTCATTTCTTTCAAATATGTACTCCATTTTTTCTAGTTCAATTGACCATCTACGAAGTGTATTGGTGTTTATATCCAGTTGCTTTGCTACTTCTTGTGCAAAATATCCATATTCCAAACTTCACACCTCCATTATTTGTGTGTTAGATATTCTTTCTTTATTAGAAGGATCATTCCTCTAATAATAAAAATCTTTATTGGGCCACTCGGTAAGAAGCTTTACTACCTTTAAAATGTTTTCAGTGCAGCTACTTGTGTGCTAGATTAGTCTATGTATCTAGTATTAATGTTAATTAAATTATAAAGGTTATCCGTTTTGATAACGTTCACCTTTGGAAGTAAAAAGATATTTAGTAGACAATAGAATAACTAAAGAATTACTTGAAATTTTATTATTAAAAGTTTGTTTCCAATATAAGAATTTTACTAGATATATGTGCAAGAATCAAAGTTTTCATTAATAGAATTAGTATCTAGTTAATATTCTTTTAATTCAAAATACAAAAAATAATGAGGGGGTGTATTGAACGCTATGCGTTTAAATAGCGTTTTACTAGTAAATAATAATACTCAATGTGAAATAGAGATACTGCTAATGAAATTTTTTCCTCAAAATGGCTTATAAGGTGTTTTAAACTTTTACATAATCTACAAAGTATTAGAGGTATTTAATCTTAAACAAAAATAATGCTACTAGGTTATATTTAATAGTTTACGTTTTTTAGTATGGTCGATCTTTTTAAAGTGTATTCAATAGCTAGTGATATTCTTTAGAAGTGGGGGAGGAAGGGGGAGGCATATAGATTCCATTTGAAATGAATAGAATTTTATCAGATTTTAGGGAAGCTGATTACAGGCATCTACATAATCATTTATATATTTTGCAAGTTGAATCGGATTCCCTAAAATTAGACAAAAGAGAAAGAATTCCAGAATGCTATATTAAATAAATCTTGTTTTAAAAAGTAAAACCATTAATAACATTAGAATAAATAATGATGCTTTTAAACTTACTCTAGCAAGCTATTCAGCATTTTCTCTTAGTAAATTTCAAGTTTAATTTGATAGTTAAAGAAGAGCTAACTATAAATATATTATGGTTAACTGTATACGTAGATTGCCTGAAACTTCAAAATACAAATCCTATAAGATGATTTGTATTTTGAAGTTTCTTGTGTCGAAAAATAGCAAGTTTATGACTGTTTATAAGAGGATATGACAAATAGCCTTGCTATGGTTGATTTTTTTAAGCAAGGCTACAGACTAGTATGATTTTTTAAATTTAATTACTCTCTTCTAAAAAATTATAGAAAACAAATTCTCTTTTTTTATTTAAACCATGCAGTGATTTCTTTTCTAATGCGTTTTGATTTCTTCGTTCCCAGTTTTGTTTAGATTTTTGCCCAAACATTTTTATAAAATGTGCAGGATTGCTATTTTGAGCTTCATTGTATTGGAACCATTGCACACATTCTTCAAAATCCCATCTAGCATAGCGGTCGATATAATGTGGCATCCTTAAAGCAATTGTGTATGCATTCTTTTCACTAAGATAATTTAGTTTTTGGCTTAAAATGTAGTAATAAGCTTTTCTCTGATCCTCACTTAGATAGTCGTCTAAATCTTGTAATCTGTTATGCTTTTCTTTTAATTCACAATCCTTATCTGATTTTTCTTGTTTATTTATTTCGAAAACATCTAAAGAATTAGACGAGACTTGTATATCATTCTTTAAATTTTCAGGATTGGCTACAAAATTTTTCTTAAAGAGTTTTTCACTTAGAAATTTTGTGAAAGTAGAGCACACATCAATTGTCAAAGCCCATTTTATCTTAAAATATTCAATGATTTTTAAATAGTTGTTATGTATGGTTAATATGTAAATTGAAGGGGCGATTTTACCATGTCTTCGCACTTTAATTTGTTGGCATACGCCCAGATCTTGCAGCCATGTTAACACGTAGTTAATGACTGGTTTTGAAATGCCTGATTTTTTGCTAATGTGTTCTTGCCTAACTTGACTATAGCCTTCTTGTACTAAATAAGATAAAACAGTCTCTAAAGCTTCATATTTTCTTTTGGTAAGATAATCTTTAGTGGTAACACCCTCATATTCTAGGACAATATTGTCAATGTAAGTAGTAACTTTTTTTATTGAATGATTAATAGCTCCGGTTTTCTTTGATAGGTGACTGATGTGAGGACTTAGTTCGGCTTTCGCTCGACTAAGTAAAAAGTTGTGCAATAACACAGAAAAACCCTCCTAAATTTCCCACCACAAATAAATAGGAAAACAGGGGTTTTATATTCACAATGTATGCACCTTATGGTATAATTTTAATATCAAGTATGATACTAAAGAAAAACACATACATTTGTAGTGTGAATCTAAAACCCTATCCAGAGGAGTTTTTAATTAGTTCGAAGTTTGCCGACCTAGACTAATTAAAAACCGTGCGGTGGGGTTTTATTTTTTTATATAAATTTAATATAAGTAGTTTATAATGCATTTATAACTATTTTACACAGATTTTTTGGGAATATCAACTAAGAATAGGTTAAAAGTTAGAACAATAGTGCGATTAATTGACTGAAAATTAAGTTAATTATATAGAAATATAGAAAAATTTATAATGGAACGAAAGTTTCATCGATTTCTGTTAAGATATATTTACAGAATATTCTATATGTGTAAATCTTCCTATACATTAGCATTTCAAGGGGATGTGAGAGTATACCATGATATTAGATAGAATTCATAAAGACTTAAATGATAAAGGTATTACCAATAGGCAGCTTGCAGCAATATTTGATACTAGCCATTCTAAAATAAATGATTCATTTACTAAGAAAAGAGAGTTTGACTTTTATATTTTTACTGAAATATTGAATATGTTATATCCACATGATTATAATTTTAGAAAAACGGAAGTACTGAAATATTGTGAAGAAGCAAAACGTAAAGTGAATTTAAGAATTGCTTTTGAATATTTGGACATGTGTGGAGAACTAGATTTATTACAATATTTAATTGATAAGGAAAAAGAATCTAACAATAAACTGAATCGTAAATTTGCAAATGCTTATGAATTACTTCATTTACGAAATGCTGGGAACATGAATACACAAACTTTTTTAAAAACAGTGAAAAAGAAAATGGAACAGAGAAAGAGTACAGATGATATTAGCAAAATCCCAATGGATTTTTCACTAATTTACGCTTTTTTTGATCATCGAAATTATAATTTAGTAAGTGAATATACAAATGATTTATTATCACAAATTAAAAAAATGAAAAATCCATTTTTACGTTCTTCTTATGAATTACGTACCATGGAATTGCTTGCGACAAGTTTTCATAGGAATAACGAGCTAGAAAAGGCAAGGGAATTATGTAATAAAATGATAGCTAGACAAGGTAGAGTCGCCTTAATACCCAAAGCAACAGCATATTGTATCATGGGTGAGACATATATATTAAGCGATTATGAATTATCCAAGTACTACTTGGATAAAGGATTGCAACTTATGGCAGCCCCAAATAACAAAAAGATGTTCAAGAAAAAACAAATGATACAAACTACTCTAGATTTTCTTAACATACATTTTGAAAAGAATCTAGATGATATGAAACCAAAAAACCCGGCAGAACTTGCATATTTGTATGTCAAAAAAGGGATGAATCAACAAGCAGATAATCTTATTGAAGAAATCAAAAGGGAAAATGGTTTCGTGACACCGTTACAAGTATTCATTCAGGCTCTTGCAAGAGAAGATATGATTTTAATGAGGGATGCATTATTAGCATTTGAGAGAAATAACGACTTGTTCTATGCAGAACTTCCTAAAAATGTACTAAAATTGAAGTAGGGGTGGTACAAGTGAAAAATTGGACAAAGAAAACTTATTTGCTAATTACAATAACAGCATTAACAATGCTCCCAATGCAAGGGAGTATTGCTAAAGTTATTCAATATATGATGGTAGATCCTGGTGGCGGCGCTGGGTGATAGGCTTGTTAAAAGATGACACTACAAAACATTGTAGTGTCATTTGTTATTTAAGGAGTGGAACATTTTTTAATAATTTGTAATGTTTCGTTCCACTAATGCAAAAAAATAGGAATTTATAAAATAAAATCTATCTTATAGGAGAGTGCCAATTTAATGAAAAAGAAAAATATATGTAAACAAGTTGATTATAATTTCTTGGTATCAGTGTTGTCACAAACAAGTGATTATGTTGGGCTACATAATAAATTAAAAACGTATATACAAAAAAATAAAAGTTCAAAGCCTATCCTAAGAAAGAAAGCAAATTAAAAAAAGAGGGAATTTATTTTTTATTTTTTTTAACTTTGTACCCAAGGAATTCTATGTATTCTAATAATCCTTTTTCTATCTCTAGACGTTCATCTTGGGAGATTGAATTAAGGTCTTCATATAATTCTTTTGCCAATCTACTTATTTCATTTTTATTAGAATCATTGTCATTTCCAACTAAATAGTCAACTGAAACACCAAAAAAGCGTGAGATTTTTACTAGCATTTCATAATTTGGCTCTGCCCCTGAATTTTCCCAATTGGAAATTGTTGTTTGTGCAATCCCTAATGCTTTTCCAAGAGCAGTAGCGCTTATGTTTTTTTTATTTCTTAATTCTCTTAATCTTTGTCCAAACATGATTTTTAGCTCCTTCTAACATTTTTTGTGTTATTTTTTATAAAATCTAACTTAAACAGTGTTGACTTTAGGCTTAAAGACGAATAAACTATAAATAAGGTGGTGAGATATTTGACAGTTCTAAGAGAAATTCGTGAGTCAAAGGGTTATACAATTATAGAAGTTTCAAAAGGTTCAAAAATTCCTGCAAGCACTTTATACGATGTAGAATCAGGCAGAAAAGGTTTGATTTTTAGTAGAGCAAAAAGTATTGCGGATTTTTTTGAAGAACCAATTGAGAAACTTTTTTTTGTAACTTACTTTCGGGCAAAGTTGAAATAAACTATTTTCCCCAAAAATACTTATACAGTTATATTGTAAATGAACCTTGTAGAAAAGGTACAATTTTATTGTTATTTTTTAAGTTTTTAAATCTGAAATTTCTGATTTATAGTATTTCAACGTACATGTAAAAAATCGTATTAAATGAATATTAATTTAGCAGAAACCCATTCTTGTGAAATTAAAGAAGCTGGTCAAATTTTAACCACAAAAACTAGGAATACCACAACCAAAAGTAACCGAAAAACTCTTTACTCCACACATGAAGCAACCACAACAAACACCAAAGAAAATTGAAATTTATC
Organism: Bacillus sp. EKM202B; assembly: GCF_011066025.1. NCBI lineage: Bacteria > Bacillati > Bacillota > Bacilli > Caryophanales > Bacillaceae > Bacillus > Bacillus sp. EKM202B. The sequence goes on from NZ_JAAMNK010000029.1 coordinate 31,676, forward strand.
TTCCAACAACAGGCGGAAAAGCCGAAAATCCTTACATAAGATGGATCAGTCTTGCATGTGTTGTACTTGGCTTAATTGGAGCCGTATTTGCAGTTAGAATCCGTACGAAAGCTCAATCGTGATATAAAAGAATATGAACCTCATTTTAGTGATGTAGCTGAAAATCCGTTAGGCTTCGTTATTGGATGTCGGAATGCATGTTTACTCGTCATTCCCATTTGGACAGTTATTTTTTGGATAGAGAGCAAGATATAAGAAACCGAGAGGGAGATGATATGAGATATCAGAAATCTACGTCGGTAAAATAAAAAATTTAGGGAAACTTGGGAAAGCCGTGATGCGGCGCAAGAGTGCTTAGCTTTCTAAAGAACTTATACAAGGTATTTCAATCGCTCAAACTGTAATCAAGCCGAAAGAACGGTAGGATTTCTGGATAGAATCCGCTATGAACTTACTAGCAGGAATTATTTTGTACTTAAATCAACGACATGGAGATTTGTACTATTTAGATTTAGAAAAGGTTAGTGAATTTGTGCAACAAGCAAAAGAAAAAGATCCCTATCTTTTGGAGTTAAGTGAGTTATTGAAGAAAGATCATCCGGCCTATCAAATGTTTAGCGTATTAGCCTTATCAGCAAAAGAAACAAGGCAAGGCACAATCAGTACAATTTTACGAATTTTAGATGAGCAGCAAGAACAATATGAAAAATTAGAGAAACAGAGAGAGTATCTTGGGTTTCAGTACTAGTTATTAGTGGAAAATGAAATAGGAAGGAGTGCAACGTATGTTAGGTGTAGCTAAGAAGTATACAAAGTTGATTAGAGTGTTGAAAGAGCTGAATGAAAGGGAAAAGGTCGCAGGCGTGATAAAAGCTCGTTTTGGGGCGTATAAATCAGTCATAGAAGGTGTGAAAGAAACAACAGATGATTTTATTTTCATTTTTGATCCGAAAGGAAACTTTTATGAAGATACTCATCAAGAAAAACGAAAACAAGGATATCAAATCATCAAACATGATTTACTAACTGGTTATGAAACACTACAAATGGATCTAAAACAAAAATCCGTTGTGTACATCAGTGTAGAAACGGAAACGAGTACGTATCAAGAGAGAGGGGAAGCATTATCAAATTTTCTTCAATATCTAACAGAATGCAAGAATATAAGACCGATTCACTTGGTATTTCATCAATATGATTTGTACCCAATCCCTCATATGGAGCAGTTTTTAAAAGAAAGCGCAACATACCACATTCAGCATTCAATCGTAGTTGAATCTCAATCCGCATTACAACACATATACGGAAAAGAAGCAGCGCAACGCATCATGACCTCGTATAACACAACAATCTTAGCATGATCTAAAGCACTCGTTCACTATTTCATCCTATCTAGATGGCTAGAAAACTAGATAAGGGAGAAGCGCTTTTCTCCCTTCTTTATCAAAAATAGGAGGCGTTCATATGGGAAAAGAACAAAGGCTCACATTTTATGATATTGCCGCATCACAAGCTCATAGTGTTAAAACTTTTGATGGAAAAACATACGAACTGAAAGGAACTATCGCAATTGAAAGTACTACAGGAAGCATCGAAAAGGTAGCTCAAATTTATTATCAAGTGCGATCTGTCAGAGACGAACATCGAAATTTGATTGCAAAACGGAAACATAAACAATCGGAATTAGTAGCTGTAAAACAAAAATGTTAATAAAAAAAGCGATTTTGAAGTGTGCTGAGAACATAGCACAAAACAAGTTGCTCTTTGAAAATTTGAATATATATATTGTGTATCTTTTCCTTTCCGTAAGGATGTAGAAGGATGATATACGGCTTTCAATATATATGCGTGCTTCCCTTCGAAAGGTCACTAGAGGGGGTAGGTATACGATTATCGTTGGGTGAGTAAGATCGTAAAACTCATCTGTGACCACTAGGAAATGCATTGTATCAAAGACCTGTTTGTGTCAGTACTCGTGAGGAATATCCCATTTTGACATTCTGAAGAAGCGAGGAACATCACAATAGTAGATACATAAGGTTCTACGTTCACGCCAAAATACGTAGTGCGGTATTGGGCATATAGAAGCTAGGTCGGGATTAGTCTCTATACGCATGCCAATACAGGGTTCGTCATTCCAGCCATAAATGATATTTCCTTTTTATACACTTATTTCTTATAAATGTTATGAAATAAAGACAGATGTTTAAGTTTAAATGTGTCTCATCACACTTCAAAATCGCTTGTAAAAATTTGATATAGGGAGGAACATACATGAGTCGTAAAGGGTGGATCATTTCCGCTGTTGTTGGACTGTTAATTGCAATTGGTATTGGTTCAACATTTGTCTTTAGCTCGGGAAAAGGGGAAGTAATGGAACTTAGTCCGTTAGAAATGAAGAAGTTCATGAGTGAGGATGGCACAGGTTTTGTTATGTTGAATAATGATAAAAAAACAAGAGAAGATATACTCTTTAATGTTGGAAAATTAGCAAAACAAAACAACGTCCAGGTGAAAGAATTATTTGGAGGTAGAGAAGATGTACCAAGAACAAGTAATCAGCACGACTTTGGTTTGTCACAAAAACGTGATACCCTTGCCTACTATGAAAAAGGAGAGTTGAAGAAAGCGATTAAGTTTGAAAAAATTAAACCATCTGAATTTGAAAAAGAAGTGGGGTTCTTTATTCAAAATTGCAAAGAACAATATCAGAAGTAATCACATAATCATTGAAAGACCAACTATGAAATGTCAAGCGTGGAATACAATATAAATGAAGAGTGTTTACCCTAAAAAAGGGTAACTTAAATAAACCTTGCGAAGTCTCAAAAAATAAATAAGTTATCTCTGGCATGGGAATGGAGGGATTTTATAGGGTTTATTACTCTTTAGAATGGCATAGACAATATAACACAACTTCCTAGCTACAGCTCCTATACAAACATAATAGTGTTTTCCTTGATTTCGTTTCTTTTCATAAAAAGCTTTTAATACAGGGTCATGTTTATAAGCAGTAATAGCCGCTTGAAATAATGCTCTACGTAGATGGGAGGAGCCACGTTTGGACATAGACATACCAGTTGATTCGTATTGACCTGATTGAGAAATAGTGGCATCAATACCGGCATAAGCCACAAGTTTAGAAGGCTTGTCAAAGCGGCCTATATCCCCAATCTCACTTAATATGGTGGCACCTAATATAGGACCAATACCCGGAATAGTAGTGATTGGTGTATCTAAGTCACTTAATAGTTGAGACATTTGATTCTCACATTCTCTCAACTGAGTTTCAATAAAGCGGATTTGCTCCATCAACATTTTTAATTGAAATGAGAAAGCATCTTTACAAAAGGTGACACCAAATGAGTTTGAGGCTAATTCCATCAGTTGATTGGCTGTTTTTTTTCCAAGTCGGCAACGACTTGCTTGCTCAATTATTAGTGTCAAATCATCAATAGACAGTCTTTCATAATCGCTAGGAGATGTATAGTCAATTAGGAGCTGTGAAGACGTTTTGCCAAAGACATTAGAGAAAATACTTTGATATTCTGGAAAGGTTTGATCTAACACGACAAGCGCCTTGCGTTTTAAATCACTTATATTACGTACAAGAGAATTACGAAACCGGCTTAGTTGTTTTAAAGCGAACATTTTCTCGTCTACGAGTGGAGTTTCAAGGAAGCGGCCAAATCGTATGACATCGGCAATCATAGTGGCGTCAATGGCATCTGTTTTTCTCTTTCTAATTTCTGTTCCCTTTCGCCATGCATTGGTTTGGAGTGGGTTCAGTACAATCACAGAAAAACCATGATCTAGTAGAAAAGAATAGACAGCTATCCAATAGTGACCGGTGGCCTCCATCCCGATTGACAGTTCTGTCGGAGAACTAATATATCGGTAAAGCCAAGTTAATAAAGCTTGTCCACCTTCTTTATGATTGTGGAAAGGAAATGGCTTGGTAATAGGTTTCCCAGTGGAATCAATGATGGAAGCATAGTGCTTGTGTTTGGCAATATCAATACCTAAGTAGAACATAGTATACACCCCTATTTTGATGATTTTTAGATAGTGTTATCCTCCCCTGAACTAATAAGCGCTACTACCTCGTAAGAGATACGAAGAATGACCAATGGTCATCAACATCCAACTCATTCGTAAACTACTTATTAGACAGAGGTACCAATCTTTCAATCGAATACAAGGATTCAAGGTGGTGATCGGCAACACTCTATCTACAAATATAAGTATCTCATAAAGCTGGATACTCTTGGGTTTATAGGTGAATCCTATTCCTAAAAAACCTAACTTAATCATACGAGGTGGTGATATAGTGGCGATTACACAGAGAGAATTAAAAAAAGAAAAAGATATGGTAGCAAATCTATTAAGAGCCAATGGTCAGGATTATAACCATTGGCTTCATTTACATCATCAGAAATACATTGAAGAAAATCAAGATTTAGTAATGAAAGCTTTACAAGCTTATAAAGCAATAGCAACAGAAGTAAAGGAAGACAGCAAGCCGAATGAGTTAAGTCAGCTTAGTAACGTATAAGCATCTAAAAATGAAAAGGGAGTGAATGTATATGTTGGAAACAATAGCTCAAATGTTAGTGTTAGGTGATGCGATGGATGGTCTAATTAATACAGGGAATTCATTTATTACATGGATGCAAAGAGGAGCAATGGTGAGTACAGCAATTGTATTTTGCTGGGGCGCTTATCTATTAATTTGGGGTGGTGAACGAGGAAGACACAAATGTATTTGGTGGTTTATTGGTGGGGCAGCCGGACTTGTTATCGTAATGGGATGCCAATACTTAGCAGAGAGCGTAAATAGCAATGTGAAATTTGGTCAAATCTTATTCCCGTTTTTCTGGATGAAATAGTGAAAAAATATAAATAAGGCAATGAGGAGGCTATGCAAAGGGTATGGCTTTTTTTGTTGCCTTTTTTTATGGAATTTAAAGTAAATGGAAGAAAGGAGAAGCCATGTTTGTCATTTTTAAGAGTAGTAATGGAACAGAAATTGAGTCGGGTAAGCAATATCCGTTTCATGAAGCTTATATCTTAACGAAGCGATTAGAACAAGTTTATAGAGAGCTAGGGCGGCAAGAACATATTGATTTCGATTTGTTAGATGGTCATTCCAATGAAATTTATAACGGTACGTTATCACTTGGTTCGAGATATGCAGATCATATTTTTGATCACATTTCTAAAAAAATGAATGTGATGCAATTAGATCCGGAACAAGAGGAACAAAAGAAGGAACTGTTAGAAACGTTAGAAAGGGAAATCAATGATTCTCCTTTTCAAGAAGAATATGAATATCAAGAAGAATTACCAGTAAGAAAGGAAGAACCTTCTTATCGTCCATCGAATGAAATAGAGCTACAAGTAAAGCCTGGAAAGGAAAATAGAAAAGGGTTTAAGATTATTGCGAGTGTCATAGGAAGCATGGTGTTAATTGGAGCTGGTGCCATATTTGCCTTTAAGTTATTCTCTTCCGAGCCAGTTTCGAGTGCAAATGCTGGCACTGAACAATATGTAGTAAAAGGATTACAACAGGCAGCCATTCAACAGTATGGAGAAGCCGTTAAATACTTCGATAAGGTCAATTACACAGAATTAGATAAAGATAGCCAGAAGGCAGTTCTATTTACTTATTTATTAAATGGAAAGGCGAATAAGGCATTACAATATGAGCCGAAATTTGCAGAAAGTGTGGTTGCTTATTTTATCGGAATAGACAATATGAATAAAATCAATGAAATTGATGTCAAAAATGATGTAATCGACTTTGAAAAAGCAGCACTTAATAAGAAATATGAGGAGGTAATTAAGCTTAAAGGGAAAGTCAATATGGACGGTAGACGTGAAAAACTCATTGCTGAAGCTTTTGTAAATCTAAAAAAATATGAAGAGTGTTATTCTTTTGCCAAAACGCAAGGGAATAAAAACGTAATGAAAGAGGTCAAAGAATTAGAGAAACGAGATATTCAACAATCTACGATAAGTGAAGAAGAAAAGAAAGCTAAGATTGAAAAAATTGATAAAGATCTACAGAACATCTAAGGGGGAGAGAATCACATGCCTTTAAATTATGAGAATCTGTATAAAAAAATGGGGATTGTTTTTCTTGGTGGTTCATTGATATTAAGTACGACAGGTTGCAGTTGGTTTGGAAGTAAGGAATCATCAAAAAGTAAATCAGCTATTACAAAAAAGGTAGATAAGAATAAGCCGGATGAAAAGAAAGAAGATCTGAACAAACATGATTTCGAAGCAATTACAGAGAATGCAATTCAAAGTAAGGATAATGAAGTTGCTTATGTTCTCGAAGAACTGGATAAATCGAAAATTAATTTTAAAGAGAAATCTATTGTAAGTAATCTTCAAAATGGAGATGAAACGACTTCCCGTGTTCTAGCACTCTTTGATAAAGAAACGAAAGATAAATCAATTCAGGATACAGCAAAGGATAATGTGATTGCAGCTATTACGGATAATAAGCCACAAGTCAGCGTGAATGGAGATCATTTTGCATTTGGCGATCAAAATATTGATTCTTCAGTAGCGAGTATAGGAGATATTCTCCCACCAGAGAAGAAACCAGATACAATTGTGAACCCACCAATTATAACGGAGGGTGAGAATGGTAATACGGAAAATACAGGGACAGAAAAACCAAAGCCACCTATAGAGCCGGAAAAACCAACAAATTCAGAGAAACCGACAGAACCGGAAAAACCAACAGATCCAGGTAAACCAACAGAACCAGAGAAACCAACAGATCCGGGTAAACCAACAGAACCGGAAAAACCAACAGAACCAGAGAAACCAACAGAACCAGAAAAACCAACAGATCCAGAGAAACCGACAGAACCGGAAAAACCAACAGATCCAGAGAAGCCAACAGATCCAGAAAAACCAACAGATCCAGAGAAGCCAACAGATCCAGAGAAACCAACAGAACCAGAAAAACCAACAGAACCAGAGAAGCCAACAGAACCAGAGAAACCAACAGATCCAGAAAAGCCAACAGATCCAGAGAAACCAACAGAACCAGAAAAACCAACAGAACCAGAGAAACCAACAGATCCAGAGAAGCCAACAGATCCAGAGAAGCCAACAGAACCAGAGAAACCAACAGAACCAGAGAAGCCAACAGATCCAGAGAAGCCAACAGAACCAGAGAAACCAACAGATCCAGAGAAGCCAACAGATCCAGAAAAACCAACAGAACCAGAAAAACCAACAGAACCAGAGAAACCAACAGATCCAGAAAAACCAACAGAACCAGAAAAACCAACAGAACCAGAGAAACCAACAGATCCAGAGAAGCCAACAGATCCAGAAAAACCAACAGATCCAGAAAAACCAACAGATCCAGAGAAGCCAACAGATCCAGAGAAACCAACAGAACCGGAAAAGCCTACAAACCCAGAGAAGCCGACAGAACCGGAAAAACCAACAAATCCAGAGAAGCCAACAGAACCGGAAAAACCAACAAATCCAGAAAAGCCAGTTCTGAAACAAAATGAAAAGATGGTAGCGAGTAAATAAAGAAAAAAATCAACTGATATTTTCAAAAAGGTACTCAAAAAAAGAGTACCTTTTTAATTTGAGAGGGGTCATATAGATGTTTGTTAATAGTGCAAATTTAGTACAAATTTCAAGTCTAGATAAAAGTTTAATGGTGGTAGGTCGAGTGGGAACAGGGAAAACGAGGGAATTGAAGAAAATGGCTTTAAGTTTATCAAAAGTATTAGTGTTAGATCCATTTAAGGAATACGAAGAATTAGAGAAGCAAACAGAAGGGCATGTAACTTTACAATATTTAGATTGTGAATCAAATGAAGAATATAGAGAATTTAAAATTACAGATGATGTGATAAATGTAGCTAAACAATTTGAATATGTAATTGTAGATGAAACCAATTATTTATGTCAGGAAAATTTTATATACTTTCTTCAACAAATGAAGGATTCCGATATAAAAGTAATAGCTAGTTTTCAACAAATGCCTTCAGATGCCCAAATTACTAAGAAATTTGGATATATTATATCTTTAGATGTAACGAATGATTTCGATAAGATAACAGAGTATGAAAAATATAATTATGATTCGGGATTTGGCTTGAAAAAGTAATACGTGTGGCTAAATTGAACAGAGGTGATGCTTTGATATGTATAGTGAAAAGATATCAATCAAATATAAATTAGCTGAAAAAGAAGTACTCATTCCATTGAGTGCTTTTTTGTTTGTTGGAATGTTTTTGATCGCTAATTTTTTACTCAACTTATCTTTAGAGCTGATAGAAACAACATTTAGTGATTTATTACATCCTAAACCATTTCATATGGAGGTAGGGTTTCTTTTTCAGATGCCAATTGCAGAACATCCAGTTTACTACTTGCTTGTTTTCCTTGTAGTGATTGGAACTATAGCGAGAACAGTGTACAAATTGAAATCTTCCTTTAAAAACTTAAATAATCATCAGAAAGGATCTAGTCGTTTTACAACAGTTGATGAGTTGAAAAAGCAATATCGAGCTGTACCAGATCGAGAGGAATCATTTAAAGGTGGCGGTGGTGTTGTTATCTCCCGACTAGGAGATAAAGTATTCATTGATGATAGCCCGGTAAACAACTTAATTATTGGTACAACACGCTCTGGTAAAGGGGAAACCTTTGTATTTCCTACAATTGATGTCTATTCTAGAGCGGAACATAAGCCTTCATTAATAATTAATGATCCAAAAGGTGAAATTTTTAGTGCTTCCAAAGAAACGTTGGAAAAACGGAGATATCACATTGAAGTTTTGAATTTATTAAACCCACTTGATTCTATGAGCTACAACTTGTTGCAGCTTGTCAAAGATGCCTATAAAGATGGAGACTATTCAACGGCCCAGGCATTATGTAAAACACTCTCACACACTTTGTATTACAACCCAACTGTAAAAGATCCTTTTTGGCAACAGTGTGCTATGAGCTTGTGCAACGCCATGATATTAGCAGTTACAGATAAATGTATTGCGGAAGGTACAGAAGAAAAAATCACAATGTATGCAGTTGCAAATATGTTATCGGAACTTGGTTCAAAAGAGGTAATCGTAGATCCGGAAGCTGATCCACAAAATGCATTAGATTTATACTTTGAAGGCTTACCAGCGGATAGCGTTGCGAAAATGCAATATGCAACCTCAAACTTCTCAAAAGGAACAACACGAGGCGGAATTTTCACCCAAACAATGAATGGACTTTCTATTTTTACATTTGATGAAATCGCTAAAATGACAGCGAAAAATAGTGTAGATTTAAAACGTGTCGGTTTTGGAAAAACAATAAAAGGAAAAGTAACACCGAGAAAACGAGTAGAAATTGTATTTCCAGATGGTTCAAAGGAATCTATTAAAGCAGATATTACAGGACGTTTTGCATTAGACTTTAAACAAGTAATACAAGTTGGAGATACCATTCAATGTAATGAAAAGGAAGAGCCTAAAACGAAAACATCTATTTCTATTACAAAAATAGATGAAAAAACGGGTCATACAGAATTTAAAGTAGTAGAAGAAAATGAAGGTATGGAAATAACAAAAGTGGATTATTTCGATAAACCAGTGGCTATTTTTATGATTACACCAGACTTTGATTCTTCGAATCATGTGATTGCTTCTATTTTTGTAAGGCAGCTTTATTTTATATTGGCTAAAGGTGCATCCCTCGCTCGTGGAGGGAAATGTCACCGTGAGGTAGTTTTTTGCCTCGACGAGTATGGAAATATGCCGAGTATAGAAGGAATGGCGAATATTATTACAGTTTGTCTCGGTAGAAATGTTCGCTTTAACCTTGTGATCCAGGCATATGCACAATTGAAAAATAAGTATGGTGAGGATGCAGATACAATTGATGGAAACTGTGGGAATACAATTTATATTCTAACTAACGATCAAGAAACCGCCGAAAAGGTTTCCAAAAAACTAGGGAATCAGACGATTAACCTACCTTCCCGAAGTGGAAAAGGTCTTTCTACTGATAAAAATAAAACGGAAGGTCTAGATCAACGCCCACTGTTAACATCAAATGAACTGATGAATTTTAAAGAAGGAGAAAGTGCCGTTATTCGTGTCATAAAACGTCAAGATAATAATAGAAAGCGTATCAGACCACGTCCAATTTATAATACAGGAGAAACAGCTTTGAAGTATAGATGGGAGTACTTAGGGAAAGAGTTCGATACAGATAAATCTATTTTAGATATAGATATCCACTCCTTACATGATGATGTAGAACCGAAAAAACTTATTGTAGATTTTCTAGGAGAAAGAAAGGAAGAACAAATTCAGAAAGAACCATCAGAGTCAGAACAGGAAGAGTTGCCACCAGTAGAGACACCGCAGCCAGTAGAAGAGCCAACAATGATGGGAATTGATGAAGAAATTCCGGAAGAGGCGTTTCAACAGGAAGATAGCCCGTTTGATTCCCTCTCCATTGAAAATTGGAAAGGAAAAACGGTTAACGAATTTTTCGAATCTGATTTAGCGTTTTTGAAACTGGTTGATAAGTTCTTTTTAGCACAGTTAGGCAAATCAATAGATGAAGTGGAAAATCAAGAAATGGGCGAGTTTTACAGTGAATTTCAGATGTTAGCTCACAATGACCACATCGACAAAAGTGTTTATCAAGCAGTCGAAAACAAGATTAATCGAACCTTGCGTGATTTAGAAGAAAAAGAACAAGTACCAAGTTAGAAAGCACTCAAATGATTGAGTGCTTTTTTGAATCCAAATATAAAGGGGGAATAGCTAATGGGTGTACCGACAATAACGGATAAAATGCAATTGATTTTAGATAGTTACTCGTCATTTGTAACAGAAGAAAATGAGGTCATTCTTGGTCTGGAAGATGCGGTTCTTTTCCTTTCAGTAGATCGGGAACAAAAAGGGAAATTGATTATTCGTATTGACAGACTGAATGAAAGAGTGAAATGGACAGCAAAAGAAGTATTAGGACAGTAATAAGCATGAGGGGAGGATAAATAGTGAAAGATGAAGAGATTTTAAAGGTCTTAGAAACGTTCTCCGATTATCTTCAAGTAGGAGACATCGTGAACTATGTATTGCGTTGGCTAGGATGGTTTCTAATTGTAGGATTATCTTTAGTTGTAGATGCTTTAGAAGGTGTGACAGATGCCATACTGGGGATTAAAGGATTCTTTAATTCACCAGAAATACAAAATTTTGTTGATATGTTATATCCATTGTTTGTCGTTTTGCTAGCCATATCATTTTTATATATTGGCTACATGTTCATTATGAACAAACAAATGAACCGTTCTCAAATTATCATCAATATTTTTGTAACACTGAGTGTACTTTGTTTATTAAGTACTGGTATGACAAAGGTTGATAAGTTCACCGATGACGCCATAGCGGTTGTAAAATCAGAACAAAAGGGTTCCTTAAGTGATGAAATTATTAAGAAGAACATAACGGATATTGCAGTAATAGATCAAAATGGATGGAAAAAGAAAGAGGACATGAATCCGAAAAATCATATTCCAGAAAAAAACATTAGACAGATAGATATTACAGAAAAAATTGATTCGGATTTTGAGTTTGCAAAGGATAAGGAGTTATCTGAAGGTGGGCAAGATATCCTCAAAAATAAAAGGGTAATGGATGGGATGGGAGTCGCATCTTTAGCAGAATTAAAAGATGGATGGTTTGATTTCTTCCCAGAAAAGTATTATCGCTGGCATTGGAATTTCTGGAATATATTCTTTACTTTACTGATAACAGGATTAACGTTGTTATTGGTAAGTATTAAATTAGCTAGATTATGTTATGAATTAGCATTTAACTATTTGTTAGCCAATATATTAGCACCAGCGGATGTAGCGAATGGTCAAAAGTTAAAAGCTGTATTATCTAATATCCTCAATATATTTATAGCAACGATTATGATATTCCTATCTTTGAAGCTATATATAATGGGAACAGCGTTTCTCCATGACAAATTAAATGGTGTACCGTATCTGATTGCATTAGCCGCATTTAGTATGGCAGTTTTAGATGGCCCGGCAGTCGTAGAAAGACTATTTGGAATAGATATTGGTTTAAAGAGTAGTTGGGGCATGTTAGTAGGTGGTTACGCACTTGGTAAAGGAATTGCTGGTCTTGCAAGTTCAAAACCAATGAAGGGTCTCGGAAATATGATTGGAAAAGGAGCGAAAGGTGCAGCGCAAGGAACTGGTGTTGCAGCGGCTAAAACCGCAAGTGCGGCAGCGATGGCAACAGGTGGAATGGCTGGTCTCATAAGTGGCTTGAAAAATGGAAATGAATCTGAAAATAAAGATTCATTGCAAGATCAAATGAAAAAAGCTGGTGAGAAGAAAGCAAATGGAAATAATGTAGCAAATAAGGAAAAAGGTAAAGGTAACTTAAATAAGGAAAAAGATAAAAAGAATGGTGGTACGCCATCTATTCAAGAAGACATGAAAAAAGGGGGAAACGAAAACCCAGGGATAGCGAATGGGCAAGAATCGGGAACAACAAGTCTTCAAGATGAAATGAAAGAAGCTGGAAAATCAAATGGAGCAAGTGAAGGAGGTCAAACACCAGGAGGCGTAAGACAAGGAGCAAGTGAAGGAGGTCAAACACCAGGAGGCGTAAGACAAGGAGCAAGTGAAGGAGGTCAAACACCAGGAACAGTAAGGCAAGGAGCAAGTGGAGGAAGTCCGGCACGAATGGAAACATCAAGACCAGCACCAAGCGGAGGAAGTCCGGCACCAGTAGAAACACCAAGATCAGTACCAAGTGGAGGAAGCCCGGCACCAATGGAAATACCAAGATCAGTACCAAGTGGAAGTAGCGCGGCACCAGTAGAAACGCCAAGATCAGTGCCAAGCGGAGGAAGCCCGACATCAGCCGACACTGTAACGGTGACACATAGTAGCCCAATTATTCCTTATGAAAGTGATAAAGAAGTGGCAGCAAGTAAAAGTCAGGAAACACGTACATTAGGACAATATGCAACGGATACAGTTAAAAAAGGTTATAACTCCACTACATCATCTGTTAAGCAAACAGTAAGAGGGGTTCAAGAACGAATCAATAATTCAGACACGGTACAAAATACAAAGCGTTTTTATCAGATGGGGCAAAACACGGGTAAAAGTTGGAGAGATATTGTAAACAAAAATAAAAAGAATACAGATAAAAAATAAGCGTAATCGTACGCTTATTTTTTATTGTCGAAAAGGAGGGAATCCCGATGAGAAGCTATCGGATTCCGAAGGAAATCAGTACAGAATTACGGATTAATAAAGTGCTTTATTTAATAGATTTCTTTTTATTAATTGGCTTATTAGTTGTAACGATGATTCTTAGGAATTTTGTACATGATTCCTTTCAATTACCATTTGTTATTTTTATGGCAGTTATTGCAATTATCATGATTTGGCGACCAAGTACGAATCCTCAAAAACGAATGTATGAAGTATTGATTATTACATTGCTAAGAAGAAAAGGTGCATATTGCGCCATTGATAACGATCAATAAGGGAGGGATCACATATGGCGTTATTCAGCGAAAAAGATGTAGAGAAAGAAGAGCCAAAACAACTAGAAAGACCGAAGAAAAATGCATTTCGATTTAACGAAAAAAATGTAAAAGAATCAATTTCTGAACCAAAAGAAATTGTGAAGGTGGTACCAAGCAAAAAGAAAGAAGAAAAAACAAAGGTAGAACCAAAAGTAAAAAAACAGAAGAAAGAAAAGCCAAAGAAAGACATTTCGAAAAAGAAAAATCAAAAATTGTTGGGTTTTTTATCTAGAAAAAAGAAAGAAGCGCCACCAAAGGTAAAGAAAAGTATTGCGGAAATTATGCAAATTGTAGACATGACGGAGGATGGCATATTTGAACTGAAAAATGAGGAGTTTTTAGAAATTCTTCAAGTAGAAGGTGACGATATGTTCTCTAAGAATAGCGATGAACAAGCATTTGTTATCTTCTCACATGCGTATTTTTATCAAGCCTACAAACAGTCCATTAAACTCGTTTTTTTAAACTTCCCATGTCAAACAACCGAACAACAACGATATATTGAGAAGAAAATTAAAGAATGTACTAGTCCTTTGTATGAACGAATTTTAAATCAAAAGTTAAAAGAACTTCAGTTTTTAGAATGGGGTAGAACCAATCGGGAAGCCTTCTTATTTATTTACGGAGAAACGGAATTAATCGTAAAAGAACGTGTAGATGCAGCAAAACGATATATCAAACGCTCTACTGAACTATTAGAGGTGGATGAAGAGAAAAAGTTAGAGCTTATGTTTAAATTGTTTAATCAAAATGCAAAATTAGGAACGAAAAATATATGGTAGTAAGGGGGAAATAATATGTTTGCGTTCAAAAGTAAAAAATCCAAAAAGGAAAAACAAGAGGAACTAAAAAAGAAGAAAGGTTATAACCCTTATTTAATGGCTAGAGTTCAGCCACAAGGGGGAATTAGTTTTAAAGAAAGCTATTTTCAAACAGGTGATGGATTAGGTACTTGTGTGCATGTTTTTGACTTTCCAACAGAGGTAAATGATTTTTGGTTAGAGCAAATTATGAATATGCCAAATGTGATCACAACATTAGATGTCATGAGTGATGACCGAAGAGAGGTCGTTGAATCGATTAATAAATCCATGAGTGAACAAAGTGTTCGACATGATACAGCAAAGGATAATATAGATCGGATCGATGCGAAAAATGAATTTTTAGAGCTGGAAGCTCTCTATACGGATTTGAAACAAGGTGAGGTTATGAAACGTATTCACATTCGTATTTATGTTTCCGCTAGAACAATAGATGAGCTAGAAAAACAAGTAAAAGAGATCCTGGAAACATTAGAATCTTATAACTTTCGAGGAGCTGTCTTTTTAAATGAACAAGAGTATGAGTGGGATGCACTCGTAACGAGCTTTGATACACAAAAAAATTATGTGAACCGAAGAAAAGGTAAAGAAATTCCGGCAGTCAGTTTGGCTGGTGGGTGTCCGTTTCATTATTCCTATTTGCACGATCCATACGGTACGTATTATGGAACGACGAAAACAAAAGGAAATGTTATTTTTGATATCTTCCATAAAGACAATCAAAGAAAGAGTTATAACGGCGTAATGATTGGAAAGTCTGGTGCGGGGAAATCAACATTGCTAAAAAAGAAAACGGTGGATTATGCAAGTAAGGGTCACTTTGTTCGGGTATTTGATGTTGTAGAAGAGTTTACAGATACGGTAGAAGAGCTAGGTGGAAAGACAATTGCGTTAGATGGTTCACAAGGTCAAATTAACCCACTTCAAGTATATAAGACAGCAGAAAGTGAGGAAGTTAGTTTTACCCAGCATTTATCTAAACTGACAATTATTTATCGGTTCATTGCGCCGGAAGCAAAAGATGATGAAATTAAAGAATATGAAAATTTACTTCGTAAACTATATATTCGTATGGGATTATGGAATGACGAAAAAGGAGCGAAAAATGAAATTACAACAAGAACACCAAATGAGTATCCCATTTTCTCAAACTTTTTATCTTTTGTTCGTGATGAATTATATGAGAATGTAGACAATAGAAAACATCATGGGAATTTAGGAGAAAACAGAAAACATCGTTTAGAATTGATCGAATTAAATCTTGTAAATTTAGTAGAAACATATGCAGAATTATTTGATGGACCTACTACAATTGAAGATTTCAAGAAAGAACAAGTTGTATCTTTTTCCTTACGAAATATATCCAGTTTTAAAGCAGAGGTATTCCAGGCACAGATCTTTAATGTGTTAAATCTCCTTTGGAATGAAATGATTTCAAATGGTGCACCTCAATTAAAAGCATTTAACAAAAAGCAGCTTGCTTTTGAAGATGTAACTCGTTATTTCATTATTATTGACGAGGCGCATCATATAATCAACACGAAAAAAGAAAGCGCTCATGCACTACAATTTTTAACGAAACTTAGTCGAGAAGATCGAAAATATTTTGCAGGGCTTCTATATGCAAGTCACACAATTCGAGATTTTGTACCGGAAGGATCTTCACAAGAAATGATTGATGAAATTAAAAAACTATTTGAACTTACACAGTACAAATTTATTATGCAGCAAGATAATAACAGTTTAGATATGTTACGAAAAGTATTTGCAGGACAGTTAAGTGAAAGTGAGATTGCAGCGATTCCACATTTACCAACAGGGGATGTGATTTTAAGTATTGGGGCTGTAAAAAACATTCACTTCCATGTAGAAGTAACAGATGAAGAATTGATGTTATTCGGGGGAGGTGCTTAATACTATGCATCTAGTTTTAAAGATTATACCAAAGAAATGGCTCATCACTTTAGCGCTACTTGTGATGGGTCTTTTTTCTTTTCTCTTACTTGGAATTATGAGTATTTTTATTGCGGCAATGGGGAGCGATAGTGGAACAGACGCAGGTGATATTACGTATACAGGTGAGGGGCAAGTCATAAATGTATCGCCTGAAGTTTTAAAATGGGAACCTACGATTCGGAAGCATGCGAAAGCCTTTGGGGTGGAACCGTTTGTCGCTTTAATGCTTGCTCAAATGATGCAAGAAAGCGGAGGGCGTGGCAGCGATCCAATGCAGAGTTCCGAAGGCGCATTTAATACGAAGTATTGTAAATCACCAAACTGTATTACAGATCCAGATTACAGTATTTGGGCAGGTGTACAGGAGTTTAAACATGCGATAGAAAGAGCCGGAGTAACGAGTCCAGGGGACATGGATCATATCAAAACAGCCCTTCAAGCATACAATTTTGGAACAGGTTTTTTTGATTTTGTTGGCGCAAATGGTGGCAAGTATACGAAAGAATTAGCAATTAAATTTTCACAACAACAATATCAAAAAGTGAAACATACGGGGATGTATCGTTGTGTAAGGCCAGAGATGATACCCTACTCCGCGTGCTACGGCGACGCACTTTATGTTGATGCCGTTTTGAAATATTATCAGCCGGGTTCTGTCGTTTCTGGTGGTGGAGGAAATCCAGGAAGTGGAGGAAGTAGTGGTTCAAAAGTTGCCGATGTAGGTCGCCAATGGATAGGACGTTCTACCTATGTATTTGGTGGAGGACGGAACACAAATGACATCGCAAGAGGGATATTTGATTGCAGTAGTTTTGTACGTTGGGCATTCGAACAAGTAGGGATGTATACCAGTCCGATTGGCGCTGTAAGTACGGAAACATTAAACAAAATTGGTACAAAAGTATCAGCAAATGATATGAAACCGGGTGACGTTATTTTCTTTGATACCTACAAACATGACGGACACGTTGGAATTGTAATTGATAAAAATACTTTCATAGGATGCCAGACGAATAAAGGTGTTTCTATTGAAGATTTAAATAATCCGTATTGGAAAAAAGTCTTTTCTGGTCATGTAAGAAGGTTCTAATAACCGAAAGAATAGGAGACTGAAAGAATGAAAGATAAACGAAAATCTTTGTTTATTGTGTTTGTCATTTTAGTTGTAGGTGTGACAGCTTTTAATATTTATTTAAGCAAAAAATCAATGAGTGATGGCAAAGAAAAACAGTTAAAACTTTCAAATGAATTACTCACAAAACAAAATGAAGACTTAAAAAAACGACTGGATAAGGTACTTCCTTCCGCGCAGGAACAACAGAGAAGGGCGTACTTATCGCTAGCCGAAACATTTATACAATTATCATTTCATAGAGAAAAAGAAGGATACAGCGAGCGAAAAGAAAAGGCAAAATCCATTATGAGCGAAGAACTTTTACAACAATTCTATCCGACTGACAAATATGAATTAGGAGATACGTATAAAACAAAACCAATAGAAATGAAGTTTTATTTACAAGAAAATGAACCCGATAAAGAGGAGGTAGATGTGCTAGCTGAATTTATAAATGTCACGACAGATCCAACGCAAAATCGAGAAGAAAAAGTAAACAATGTGTTGCGAATCATCATAAAAAAAGAAAAAGAAACATGGCGAGTTACAAGTGTGGAAGAGTTAAACATAAAAGTTTTATAACGAAAAAGGTGGGGTGAGAGTGTGATAGGTGCAATTGGTAAGAAGGGTGAAAGAATCAATCTAAGAAAAAATAAGTCGTGGGTCTACCTAACAATTATCAGCTTTCTATTTTTGGGTTTTTTCGCTTTCTTGACATCTAAAATTTACATGCCAAGTGATGAAAAACTATTCCATACAGAGACAAATAAAGTAATTAAGTTGTCGGGTATGGGGAAATTGATTGTAGAAAAAAGGGAATACAATCCACACAAAAACTTTATACAAATTTACTTTCGCTTAGAAGGATATGAAGAAACAGGATATACATTTAAGGCACAGCAAAAAGCAAATCCAGGTGTTCAGTTACCTGTCAAAGTATTGTATGAAGAGAACGGAAAATACGTTGTAGAAGTAAAAGAGTTATCTCCAAATTGGGGAGCATTAGCTTTCGATATTTACAATAAAAACGGTGAAAAAGAACAAATGGATATTCGTAAACTTACACAAGATGTTAACGAATATGAAGAAGAAAATGCAGCAACAAAAAGTCCGAATAAATTAGTTCAGACGATTTTTACCGATCAAAGT